>NZ_QDDL01000010.1 GCF_003097315.1 Pelagibaculum spongiae | reverse complement strand
GGCAATAGCGAGTGGGAACCACCTGAATCCATCCCGAACTCAGAAGTGAAACCACTTAGCGCCGATGGTAGTGTGGGGCTTCCCCATGTGAGAGTAGGTCACCGCCAAGCGCCAAATAGAAAATCCCGAGTCAGAAATGATTTGGGATTTTTTTTATTTGAAATTTGAGTGTGCAGGAAAATCATTTAAAAAAAACTGCCACCTGAATCCATCCACTATTCCCGAATTTAGCAGAAATAAAACCACTTAGCGCCGATGGTAGTGTGGGGCTTCCCCATGTGAGAGTAGGTCACCGCCAAGCGCCAAATAGAAAATCCCAGATCAGCAATGATCTGGGATTTTTTTTGTTTAAAATTTGTGCGTAAAAAATAAAAGAAATCAATGTTCAGCTAATGATTGGCCTTGAATATTGGAGTTCGCCAGAGAAGCGGTAGAACCTGTAACTATTAATTATTCCCCCACCCCCAGAAGTGAACATCCAAGTGTTAATGGCTATATGGCGTCTCCAAATACGAGGACATTACCGCCAGGCGCTAAATAGAAAATCCCAACTCAGTAATGATTTGAAGGAGTTGTAATAACATCTCAGCGCATTGTTTGGCTCTGCACCCCCCCTTTCGAAGTAATGGTATTAGGTGTTGTGACAGCATCAGCATTCCTTGATTTGGTTGAGCGGAACAGCGAGATGTAGGCGATAGTAAAAAAAGAGTTTGTTATGTGCATCAAATAGACCGCTTGTGCTACACAAAGCAACCCTAAATTTTTAATGGGTTTATCAATAAAGAATAAAAAAGGCTTACTTGTTTGAATAAAATAGTTTAATTAAGAATGGCACGGATAGCCAAAACTTATAAATACTTATAGCTAAAAGTAGTTAAGACCACTTTTTATATTTAAAAAGTAGTTTTTTAAAAATGTGTTTTGCCTTTGCATGGAAGTTGTTTGTGAGGATTGAATATTAATTAAGGTTTCTCATACTGCTTGCATAGGCAAGTCATTTTCAGAAAATTAATTGTTAGTCGTTGTTTATTATATCTTCCAAACAAAAAGATGCATTTTAAATGAATCTACAAAGCTATTAGCTTTAATAAAAAAATGTTTTAAATCCATGCGTAAATGCTTTGAGTGGGTTGCTCATGGCTTGACCAACTGAAATTTATCTGTTTAGCACTACTAAGCCCTTTTTGCAGTAAAAAACATATATAAAATGAGGCTTTTGTCGCGTTATACATTTTATTCTCTAAGTGAATGTTTGAAACGGCTTAAAGAAAAAGTAGCGTATCTATCTGTGAAGTAATATTTTTTTATGATGCGATAGCGGTAATATTTAATGTTTCAGCGCCCGCACAAAAACTTGCCGTAAGTCAATGCTTAACATGTTGAACCACTCTGTATGGTTAAAACTTGCATTTAGTCAGTTTTTTTTGCAATCGAATTGACGTTTGTTGCATCAAAATGGTAAATGTTAAAAATATTTTGCGAATGTTTGCTCAAAAGAGCAATTTTAATACAAAGCAGATACAACAAAGAAAATGGGTGGGAATGATATGAAGTTGTACTTAAAGCCGTTAACGGTAGCACTGACTTTAGCGTTGGCAGGTTGCGGGGCCGGATCGGATTCTACTAGCGATAAAGTAAATCAAGCTCCAACTGTTGCTACTGGTGCAGAAACAGTTATTGCAAGTGCTATGGAACAAGCAAATATTCAACCTGGTGTTGCTTTTCAAATTAGTGGTTTGGGTATCTCCAAGCTTTTTGTAGATGCTGACGGTGATAAACTAGAAGTTACAGTAAAAGGTGATATGGCCAATACTGTTGCTTTTAACGATGGCGTACTGTCAGGCACTGTTGCTAATTTAAAGCAGCAGCAAACAATCATACTGCTTGCTACCGACCCATCCGGCGCAAGTATAACTTTGAATGTTGTGTTGCCAGTTGTTGAAAACCGAGCGCCAACAGCAATTGAAAATGCATCCCAGCAATTATCTACCAAAGTCAGCCCGATAACGTTCAATTCAGATTTCTCTCTGGAAAATTTGGATTTAGAATCGTTATTTATCGATGCAGATAAAGATGAACTTACTATAGCGGTAACTTCACCAGCTGGTTTGCAATATAGCGAAGGTACCTTGTCTGGTAATGTTTCTGATGTAAGCGTTTCAAGTATTGAAATTCAAGCAACTGATACATCAGGCGCAAAAGTTTCTTTAACGGCGCAGCTGGCATATAGAACTTTAACTGCGATTGATGGTTATTTGCAGAATGCAAAAATCTGTGTCGATACAAATGCTGATAATGCCTGTGCAGATGATGAATTTTTAGAAGGCTCAACCGATAGCATTGGTCGATTGACAGTTTCTAATGTAGATTTTCCACAAGGCAATTTGATTGTTGTTGCTGAGCAAGGCGTCGCTATTGATAGTGATAATGGCGATAAAGTTTTATCACGCACATTAATGATGCAAGCAGAACAGGGCAGTTCAGTAATCAGTCCTATGACTGATTTAATTTTGCGCATCGCACAGCAAGGAAATATTTCTACACAAGCAGCTTTGCTGGAAGTTCTCGAACTATTGGCACCTGGTGCTGCTAGTTATACCGAAGCTGATGTAAAAGCAAATTATGTGGTGCTAGACACTGATAAAGCCGCGCGCATTTATAAGATTTCTCAAGCGCTAGCATCGGTTGCTATGAATGCCAATGTTCCAGCTGACAGCGGGAAAAGAGTTGAAATCTTAAGAACTGTTGCAGCTGACGTTGCCGAAAAAGTTAAAAGCAGCTCAGCAGACGAGCTTTCTAAAGCCCGTATTATGGTAACGATTGATGAGCAAGGCGTGGCAACTATCGGTGAATTGGATGTGGCTCCAGTAGTTGCTGCTGATATTGCTCAGATCGCAAAAGATAAGGCCGCAGGATTATCGCTGGATATTGATAATCCAATACAAATTTCTGAAGAGCTTGTTGCTGACTTAGCAGCATTGTTTGGAACTGAAAATTTGACATTTACTGTGTCTGGCCTTGCTGCAGAAAGTGGTTTAACTGCTGTAATTGGCCAAGGTAACACATCAGCTAATGCACTGAGCTTGACTGGTACTCCTGTGACTGAGGGTCAATACACCTTGGTCTTGAAGGCAGAATCTTCCGAAGGGTTTGTTGCTTCTGTTGACTTAGCAATCACTATTATTTCAAGTAATCAAGCACCAACTATTGACCCTGATGCAGATAGCGCACTGGCAACTGCATTGGACGCTGTTGAGTGGGCTCACATGGGGGCGATGAATGTTTCAGTGCCAACTGGTTTATTCTCTGATCCAGAAGGCGATGAGCTGACAATTGTGTTATCTGATGCCACTGTTAAAGGTTTAAGCTTTGATGCTGGTACTTCAACTATTTCAGGAATTGTTACCCAAGCTGGTGCAGATCTGAAAATAGAATTGATTGCAACCGATAGTAAAAAGGCAACAGCCAAGTTTGAGTTCGAATTACCTGAGCTTGTAGCATTGCCTGGTCCAACTGTTAATAAATCGGCTTTGAGTGAGCTGAAGAATAAAATTCAGGCTGCCACGTTAAATGAATATCAAAAATATACGTTTGAGTTGGCTTATGAACTTTTTAATGGCGTAGATGAGTTTGATGATCTTGAATATACCTCTGGCAATCAGATGGTTAAGGGATGGGCGTATAAAGCTAAGGTAAACGCTATGCCTCCGTTTGTTCCCGGATCACCTGCTCAGGTAACTGGTACGCTTGAAGAGTTTGGTACTGGCAAGTTTGTTCATATTATTGCAACAAGTGATAGTGGCGCTACAAATGAAGTCAAATTCTCATTGCCTGAAATTGCTGATACTCCAAACTCTGTGCCTACAGCAAAATCTTGGGCTTATAGCCGGTTTGAAAAGAGAATCACTGACCAATTAATTGTTGGTGTTAAAATTTCAGAAAAGATTGGTGAGTTATTTAAAGACATTGATGGCCCTCAACCAATTTCTATCACTTTAAAAGAAGGTTCAGCGGCTGGCTTGGTAATCAAAACACGTAATGGCGATATCTTCTTGGAAGGTGCTTTGGAATCTGTTGCTGCTGACCAGAAAATTATTCTGGTAATTAGTGATGGTGAAGGTGCGCTGGAAAAAGAAATTCCGGTAGGTTCAGTGGCTACCCCACCAGCGTTTGCTGATGATTTTGTATCCAATGCTCAAGCTGTTATCGATGGCTTGACTTGGAATGTTGGCGTGACAGTTGCGGAGACTAGCCTAGATGATACGCCATGGGTCGATTCGACAGGTTTGACTAGTTTCGATTCGACTGATGCCAGTGGTAATCATGTCGATTTGCCAGCTGGAATAGCTTTAGATTTTGCGGCTCCGACCTCAATCACCATTGGTGGTACTCCGACTGCAGTGTCAGAAGCGTTCACCTTTTACGTTTCAGCAATCCTCGGTGGTGTGAATATCACTAGTGATGCAATAGTTATTCCAGGAATTTCTGCTCAGTAACTTTTCTCTATAAATATTAAGGCCCTGCTTGCAGGGCCTTGTGTCATTTTTAGCGTTTATTATTTTTAACTTAATTAATAGCTTTCTATTCCGGGTATGGATATGACCAATCGATTTAAAATCAGCGCATTGTCTGTTGCTATTGCGTTAACAATCGCAGGATGCGGTGGAGGAGGTGCATCATCGGATAGCAGCTCTGGAATTAATGAACCTGGGAAGGAAGTCAATCCTGCAGTAGTTACGGTATTCGATGGATATCTGCAAGGCGTCCGAGTTTGTGCTGACAGGGATGGCAATGGTCAGTGTGCAGCTGCTGAATATTTTGAAGGTGAAACAGATAAGTTAGGTCAGCTGGCAGTTTCTGATATTAATCAGTCATTAATTGCTGAAGTAGAAGCAGGTGTAACAAAAGATTTAGATTATGGTGAATCACCATTACATACGGGCTATCAATTAAGAGGTGTCCCAGGCAATGCGATGATCTCACCTATCTCTGATTTGGTGATGACCCTGGCTATTGTTGGGTCTGAATCAGGTATTCCTTCACCGGAAGATATCGATAATTCTAAGCAGCACTTGTTGCAGCAGCTCAACCAAAGTGGCTTGCAGATTACAGCTAAAGACTTGATGGGCGACTATGTATTAAAACATACGATCACCCAAGAAATTCAAGCAGAACTGGATCATTTAGCAGCCGAAAAATCTGATTTAGAAGCTGAAACTGCGGCATTGCAAAATGAAATTAGCAATTTAATTGGTGAAGTTGGCCAATTGACAAACGATATTTCTGGACTCGAAGCGGATGTTGTTGATTTAGATGCTGGAATTGAAAAGCTGATAAAAGACATTGCTGAATTAAAAGCAATTGGTGGAAAAGATACTGAGATTGCAGAAAAAGAAGCGACCAAGTTAGAAAAAGAAGCAACCAAGTTAGAAAAAGAAACTTTAAAGAAGCAAACAGAAGTAACTAGGTTAGAAAAAGAAACTCTGCGAGAAGAAAAAGAACAACTGATTACGGTTCACCAGCAAGCAATTACTAAAATTGAAGCCAATGTTCAAGTCATCATGGATGATCTCAACAAAGGTTATCAATTGCATGTAATCGCTAGGGGACTGGTGGAAGCTGCCGATGATATTGGTGGTTTTAACTCGGGTGATCTACAAACTCGAGCAGATATTTTAGGCGCAATGTTTGAAAAATCAGCAATAGTTGTTGATGATAAAACAAATGCTGAACTGGCTTCTGCTCGTTTGGAAATATTCTTGAATGCAGGTCGATTGGAAGTCTCTGACCAACTATTAATTACACCGATTTATAATCTATCCGCTGTAGAAAAAGCCAATCTTGAATTGGATGCATTGAATCTGGATATTTATGGTACTTATGTCGAATTTGACAACCATAAAATCATAGATTTGGCTGAAATTTTTTCTACCGACCAAGCAACTTTTGCATTGGTGAATGGTTCTGCTGAGCAGCAGTCTATTTCGATTAAGGGATTGACCTTCGATATTGATCAAAACAAAGTTTTGGTTGTGTCGGGCCTACCAAGTGAGCAAGGTGAAATTTCTGTGCCGCTATTAGCTAGAGCAGGCAAAGGAAGAAAAGTATTGGCGACAATTAAAACCCAGGTTGGGGCAATTGATTATCCTATTACGACAAGCGCTGCTGCTATCGTAGAGTTAGAAAAAAACCTAAAAAGTGACAAGATCCACTGGAGACTTAATAGCCCGCTGGCTTTGACATTACCTGCAAAGTTATTTAGTAGTCATGTGGTTAAAGAGGTTGTTCCAGCTACAGAAGGTAATGCAGAGAAAATAATTTATGAAACCTTGACTGTTAGTTTAGGCGAGCAAACCGTTCATGGTTTAACTCTGTCTGATAATTATACCGTTGCTAATGGCGGTAAAATTACTGGAGTAATTGCTGAGAAAGGTGCTGGTAAAAAAATCCAGTTAGTCGTAAAAAATGAAACTGGAGCAAAATTCAATTACATAATTGAGTTAGTAGAAATTACATCGGAAAACAATCCTCCAGTCATCGATCCATTCGTTTTAGAACAATTTAAAACAGAATTTACTGGGCGGATTTTATCCAGAAATGAAGCAATAAATGTTCCAATTCCATCAGGCCTCGTTACTGATGCGGATGGCGATAAAATCAAGTACCGCACAGGTCTCAGTATGGTTCCCGACCTTGGTTATGATTCGGAAACAAATGCTATAACTGGTGCTTTGCAGGCAGACGGTGACGGTCATAAAATTCATTTTTCTGCCACTGACGGTGAAGATACAGTCGTTATAGAGTTTGGTTTAAATGAAATTAATCAAACGCCTGATTTTAAGTTGGGTGCATCGCGTGCAGTTACGCAACAAGTGGATACCCTTAGTTGGCCGAAAAAGGAAGGGGATGAATTTATTTTTGAATTCCCCACGGAATATAAGGTTGGTTATGGTAGTAATCAAAAAACTATTTCTGTAGCACGCCCTGAGGATTTGTTTTCTGATCCTGATGGAGAAGATAGCCAGCTTCGTATAGCGCTAGATCAGGAAAATAGCATCCCAGGCCTTACTCTTTCTGAAGATCATTGGAGCATCTCAGGTAATCTGAATGGTTGGGGTGATCTTTATGAGAAAAAGATTTCAATCTTTGTTTATGACGATTCAGGTTCACGAGCAAGGTTTGAGATTGGATTATTGGAAATCCTGCCAATTGTACCACCTGTTATAAGCATTAATGCTGATGAGCAGGCCAAGTTTGAAGCAGCAGTGCAGAAAGCATACCAGGACCGTACGTTCCGTGTTGGTCAGCCAATGACTGATAAAGAGTTTGGTTTTGGTCAGGGTGTTGCCATTGGCGATTTGTTTACTTCTGGTTCAGATGACAAGCCAGTTTTAAATATTTCAGTAGGTGAGGAGATGGCTAAGGGTCTTGATTATCATCCTGGTGGATCTTTCCCGGTTGATTATGGATCTCATATTCGAGGGCGATTCCTGATACAAGGTTCTGACCAAAAAATTCATCTGGTAGCAACCCGTGGTGGGGTTTCTAAAGATTATTTCTATAAGTTTGATGAAATTCTCCCTGCAGCCAAGACGGAATAAAAATGTAATTGCCTCTTGTTGTTACAAGGGGCTTTGGTGGTTTTAAAGGTTTATAACGGGTAGTAAATGTGAGTATTATTAAAAAAAGCTCTGTTTTGCTCTCAATCGCAGCCATAATTTTGGGTGGTTGTTTCGAGAAAGAAGCAAAATATGAGAACGTTGATAGAGACGCTTCACTAGAACAAGTAAGTGCTTTTGATACCAGTAAGGTGTATTTGTATGTGCCATCGACTGGTGAGGCTCCACGATATGCACAAAGCCAGAACCCATTTTTTACCGGTGAAGAAAAACTAGTAAAATTCCGTTTTGTCGAAAAAGGGCTGCTGGTCGAACAAATTGATGCAGACTCACGCCTTGACAATGACGGAAATATTGTTGATGGGCGATACGATTCTGAGAATCTCAAGGATAAGCTGAAGCCTGTGATGCTGATTCCTGGAGATTACTTTGATTATCAGTGTTATGAAGATAAGTTTGGTGAATGTACAAATACTGAAGAAATCAAGCCTGATAGCGAATACAATGATCCGGCAAATGCATGGAAAGAAAAGAAAAGCTTTTCTCCTAGGTATGAGGACATTATCAGCTACGAAGTAAATAGTGCATCTATTTATTTTCAGAGTTTTGGTTTGGCCACATTAAATACTGCTATTAACGAAGATTTTAATAGTACAGGCTATGAAGTTGCTGATGGTGTTTTAAATTTCTCATTGAAAAAGACGTTTAAAATCCCTGATGCTGATAGCATTATCGATGCATATTATCAAGATCAATTAACCGAATTATCTTTTACGACTGAGTTCTTTTACTCATTTGTAGATGTCAAACAACTCCAAAGTAAAAATTATACTCCAATTCATTACGGTTCACCTGAGCATAATCGATTTGGTTTCTTCAAAAATGAACTGAAATATAAAAATATTACTGGTGAAAATGGTCGAGATGAGCAATACGCTTATCTGTTGAATCGTTTTAACCCAGAAAAGGCACAAGTTGATTACCATCTAAGTGGAAATTTTTTCCGTCCGGAAAATAAGATTTTCTTAGATGCCACTTACGATGCAATTGCTGCAATAAATGATCTTGTAACCCAAGTTGGCGTACCGAGAATTAACCTAGTTAATGGTACCGGTAAACACCCGGGCGATATTCGATATAACTTTATCAAACTGATTGACGAGCCTTTAAATAATGGCCTGCTTGGTTTTGGACCTGTTGTTAGTCATCCAATGACTGGTGAGGTCTTAAAAGGGCAGGTTAATCAGTACTCGGGTGTGGCACGTACAGCTTCTCGCCGCGTCTGGGATGATATGGTTCGCTTATACAACCGTGGTGAAATTGGTAAAGATATTGAGCCTAAGAAGGTCGGTTTTGAACTGGCTTATGGTGAAATCGTGGGAGATACGCCTGACTCGCAAACTGAAGCAGGTATTGGCCAACCTCTTGCTCAAGCGCGTTACGATACCTTTAAAGATATCGGCTCTTTTGTCACTGGGACAGCTGCAGCACTCTCTGGTCTAGATCAGTATGTAAGCACTCTACCTAGTTTTGAAGAGGCAGTAGCAGCTGAACGTAATCAGCAGATGGTGTGGGCGAAAAACAATGCACTAAGTACAAATAGTGTTTGGGTTTCTGCTACATCTAAAGACTTTATTAAGGGTCTAAATCCAGAGAAGTATAAAAATAGTAAAAGCAAGTTAATTGCCTGGGCAGATTTGAGCAAAAAGCAGCAGCAAGAGGTTAGTGATGCGATTGCTGCACAAATGTACAAATCAACATTAGTACATGAGCT
Source organism: Pelagibaculum spongiae (assembly GCF_003097315.1). Taxonomy (NCBI): domain Bacteria; kingdom Pseudomonadati; phylum Pseudomonadota; class Gammaproteobacteria; order Oceanospirillales; genus Pelagibaculum; species Pelagibaculum spongiae. The sequence continues at coordinate 137,621 of NZ_QDDL01000010.1, read as the reverse complement.
TGGTCATAATCTTGGCTTGCGCCATAATTTCATGGGATCAGTGGATAGCAATAACTTCTATACCAGCAATGATATTGACAAAATGAACGAAATGGCTGGTATTCGTCAGGCTGGTATTAAGTTCCCGCCAGCATATAGCTCAGTAATGGACTATGGTCGAAATATTTTCGATGAACTGCCAATTTACGGTAAGTATGATCTAGCCGCTCTGAAGTTTGCTTATGCGCGCGAGCTTGAAGTTGATATCGATAATGGTTCTAAAAGAACAGATATCAGCTTGAAGCCATTTGACAAGATTTATGCTGATGGTACCAATGCGGATAATCCAATTTTTGTACCGCAAGGCTTTGATAATGGCATTCTGAAGTTCCTTGAAAACTCCAAAGAGTACCGTGAAAGGCTGGCACAGGCACAGAGCGAAGTTACGCGTCGACTGAATGAGATTGCTGGTTTTGAAGCAGCGAAAAAGCTTGCTTCTGGATCTGATAAAACTCGAATTGAAGGTCTGATTAATCAAACTGAGGCTCAGTTAAAGCAGGCTGAATCTTTGGTGGAAATCTGGACGGATCGGTTAAATGATTTAACAGATCTTTCAGCTGAAACGCTGGCGACTATTCAATCTGGTGATTTTGCCCGTTATTTCTTTTGTACCGATGAAAACTCTGGTACTTCACTACTGTGTAATGCATTTGATGAAGGCACCAATATAAAGGAAATTATTCAGTTCCGAATCCAGGAGTATAAGGATTCGTTCGAACAGTTTAACTTCCGTCGTGATAGAAGACGTTTCAATACAATCAATCAGTTTAATTACATTGTATTTCGCTTAAACCAGTTTGGGCGTATCCGTGATGTAATCGAAGATTATGAATCATTGGCAGGCTTTATTGGCCAAGATATTCCAGCGCTTGAGCGTTATGCGCAGATTTGTGGAGGCAGTGCAACAACTGACTCTCAAATTGAAGGTTGTAAAGCATTCCGTGAATATTCAGATGCGGCTCATATCGCTGCAGAGTTTTTTATTGATCTGATCAAAGAACCTGACCACTATTGCTACCTCAATGTAATCAATACTGCAGAGGAAGGCACTCAAATTGGTGGTGTTACTCTGCCAGCGGAGTCTGAAACTTTTGTAACTCGCCGCTTGAGAGATATTTATCTTTCTGGAATTAGTCGAGGAGCTTTGCGTCCAGATATGGACGCACCTAAGTCATGCTTCGATCCTGAAGTGGCGTTCTATGCTGAGAATATTGGCTTGCCTACCGGCCAGCTACAAATTGATACACCAATGATTGTTAAAGCAGAAACAGGTCGCTACCTGAACAGCTTTAATAACGAAGATCCAGAGTTTAATTACTCTAGTGATTTGCAAGCTATAGGTACTTGGCCTGATAAATTGTTGGCCATGCAGTATTTAGCTCGCAGGACATCTTTGAATTCAACTTCATATGAAACGCAAGGTGCTTTGATTGACTTGCAAGCGATCAAAAAGCTCGATGCAAATCGTCAGGAAGTTGGAGATATTTGGTCTGGTGTTGGTAATCAGATGCAATCTATGTTCCGTCAATGGGTGTTGTTCTCTCCTGTAGAAAATGGTGCGCCATGGACTGATCAGAGTGGTAAGTCGGTCGCAGGCGTTCCTCCTTATCGTTTCAGCGAAAATGATCAGATTGAGTCAATTGGCAGTTACGGTATTCGAAGTTTCTTTGGATTAAATGAAACAGGACGTACTGAAGTCGTTAAGTCACTTTTGCTTCAATTCCCGCTGCATGGTGCTACCCAAGATCCTTCCTATCAGTATTTGTCAGATCAGTGGATTAACTCTGTTTCAGTCTATGAGGGTAGTGACTATGCCTTGTCTGGCTTTGATGTTGCCAGTATGGATTATTACGAAACTCGTGATGCAGCTGATGGTGGTGAAGAAGTTATAGGTGAAATTTCACGCTATCATGCCAAAGAAAATAATTTGCTAGCGCGTGAAATTATCGATATAGCAAATGGTATTTTCATCTATGAAAAGCCTGCATTGGAAAAAGTATTCGAGCGCAGAGTAAATACTATTATTGAAGGCATCGAACGTGATGGTTTGACGGAAGTTGAATCAAATCTGACAGCGTTCCTGAATGACCTTGATGTAATGGATTCTGTTCTTAACCGTAAATGTGATCGTGAAACCAAGGCTTTTAATAGTAATACCCACGACCTTGAATTCTTTAAGGCCAAAGTAGATGCTGAAGATTTAATCAGTGATGCAGATGGCTCGTTTGCGGCGATTTTCTCGGGTGATGTAAGAGTCAAAGGTAATACGACAATTAAAGGTTTGTGCACCGATGAGCAGACTATTAGACAGCATGCCGAAGCTTTGGAAGATGCGTCTGCCAACTGGGATAGCATTTATCAGGTTGCTAAGCGCCGTGCTGATGTAGGTAAGGCAATTACCAAGCTGATGTTCCGTGCTCGTGCGATGGTTGCCATGGAAACTCGTAATGCCGAATTTTTCCAAGTCGGAGATGTGGTCAAGTTTGATGAGTCTGATAACGGTGGCCAAGATTTGTTCTTTGAAACCATCAGAAACTTTGTTGATAGTAATGGTGAAATCTACCGTCCACTTGAAGTAGGTGAATCTGTAAGCAGTGGCTGGACCAAGATTAACTTAGCAGGTAGTGATGTTGAGGTCAGAGATGATTTCTTAGAGTTATTTGTTGCTCATAATCTTGCTCGTTTCTATGACTTGCCAAACCGGGCGGGGCTGGCAAAAGAACTGCAAGCTGCATCTGATGCCGAGTGTTATTACAACAATGGAATAGAGAATGTTTCTTGCTGGGATGTTGCGCTGACTCAGTGGGAAAAGAATCTAAATCCTTCCTATGTGAATCCTGATGTTAGATCTCAATTACTAGTAACGGATGATGCAGGTGCATATGTTGTTGATGAAGAGGGGAATATTGAAACTCGTCCAAATCCGAATACGGTACCAAGTACTTCGGAAGTCGAAATCTCTCTTTATGGTAAAAACCTTGCTTGGTTGTCTCAGTTGGCGGACCCAACTTTGCGTGAAGAGCTTAAATCTCGAGCGCGACAGTTGACAGTGTTGCCTGTAACGGTCGACTAAAACATTAATTGACGAAGTCTCTAGTTTTACAAGAGGCTTCGTTATTTTTGATTTAATATCGTTGTTTTAAAAAAGTTGATGTGGTGCATTTAGCTAGTAGCCCTTTCGGGTTGTAAATATCAAGGGGTGGTTCATGAGAAAAATTATTACACCAATAGTTGGTGTTTTATGTGCGGTATCTATGTCTTTTGCTTGCGCAGAAGAAACAAAAAAAATAGATAAAAATAAAGTGGTTAGTTCTCCAATTGCATCTGAAACTACTAATAAAAACCTATCGGATATAGATTGTTCAGAAGATTTAAAAGCAGAATCGAGGAGAGGTTATAACCAATGTCTTGAAGCGGCTAAAAAAGACAGCCCATGGTCTTATTCGACCGGGCTAACCTATTCCAGTAATGCATTTAGGCCTGGAACTACAGTAAATAGTCAGTCTCTATCGGTTGATTTAGCTGCGGGGTATAAGCTATCAAGCAATCGAAGCTTATCGGCGGTTGTTGGTTTGTATCAAGAAGTGGCTGGTGGTACTAATGGCCGTGAAGATACTTTCACTGATTTATTGTTGGGTTATCATCGCTCTAAATGGTTAGAGCCTAGTGACCTTTTACATGTGGGTTACACTTTTAGGTTGCAGTTACCAACCAGTGAATCAGCGACGGAAGATTATCGACGCTGGTTTGCACTTCGCGCACAATTACCAATGTCGATTAAATTGTCTGAGTTTGGTATTGAAGATTGGTCGCTAAGCTATGTACCGCAAATTAGTAGAGCTTTTTATGAAAATAAAACCGGTGCTGCAGGCTCGAGCCTTGTTGAATGGACGATTTCTCAATCCTTAGGCCTTTTTGGCGCATTGACTGAAGATCTATCTGTAGGTATCAGCTCTTATATTCGTAGCGTAAAGCCATTTAATCAGTCATTTATAGCACCTCGTTATGGATTTAGTGCTGAGCTTTCCTACGTTATTAATGATGAAATTGAGATCTCTACGGGCTATAGCAACCAAGGTGCAATTTACAAAAATGAAGTTGGACCTGACGAGACTTTTGCTTTGTACGATAAGGAAACTTCAGAGTTCTTTATTTCAACTGTTTATTCTTTTTAATGCGTAGTTTTGGCACGATAAAATAGATATAAATTTCTTATGCTTGAAGTAGTGTGCTTATAAAGAAGGGCGCTCCTTCGTTAAGGTTGTTAGGGCTGATGTTGCTTTGATCTGATTTAATCTATCTGCTTCGGGTTTGCTGCTGCTTGCAGCGTTTAATATTTTTGCTTAATAGTCAAAATATAATCAGAAGGAAAGTAGCTCTAAGGTGTTGAGCGTTTCATTTGGTAGTTTGAAACTAATCAAACCTAGGTGAGGGCTATATACGCTTAAAATCCTCTAGCATTGCAAAGCAAGAATGAGCATAGAAGTAAGAAGTTTTACACCAAAGGTTGTTGTATTGAGATAAATATGACTTCGGTGTAATCACATATTCTTTCCGCATAGTTACTTTAGTCATAAATAGATTACTCACATTTGCACAATATCACCTATTCATCGAATTCACATCTTGTCAATGGCAAACATGTATCAATTTTGTGGTAGAGTTTGCCAGTTATTGCTGATCACATTGGAGTCAGTCAGAAATTATGAGTTTTCGCACAAACCTATGTGCGCTTGGGGCGGGATTACTAGTACTGACCGCATGCGGTGAAGGGACATGGAATAATCCCAACCCAACTGCAGAGTCGGACCAAAAAGTTTTATATTCAAGCTTTGCCCTCAGGCCCAAGCACTTGGACCCAGCTCGCGCTTATAGCAGCGATGAGTCGACTTTTATCGACCAAATTTATGAGCCACCACTTCAATACCATTATTTGAAGCGGCCTTATGAGTTGGAACCATTAACCCTGACAGAAATGCCGAAAGTGTCATATTTTGATGGCGATGGTAATTCCCTGCCAGCAGATGTAATGGAACCTGCTTATAGCGTTTATCAGCTTAATCTGAAAAAAGGCATCATGTACCAGCCACACGCTGCATTTGCTAAAAATGCAGACGGCACGCCTTTCTATGATATCCAGTCTATTGAAGAATCAGCCAAGTTTAAATCTCTGGACGATTTCACTCAAACTGCGACTAAAGAGTTGGTTGCTCAAGATTATATTTACCAGATTAAACGTCTGGCAGATCCAAAGCGCTTAGCGCCTTTACGTGGTCTGCTAAGTGAATACATTGTTGGTATGAGTGAGTTCAGCCAACAAGTAAAAGATTTGCGTAAAGATTTGCAACCAAATGATTGGTTGGACTTAGATCAATTAGATATGCAAGGCGTAAATCTGATTGATGATCATACCTTTACCATTAAGCTGAAAGGAAAGTATCCTCAGTTTAAATATTGGCTAGCATTTCATTTTTTTGCCCCTGTACCAGTAGAAGCTGATCGCTTTTACCATCAGCCAGGTTTGCCAGAGAAAAACATTAGTTTGGACTGGATGCCTGTGGGAACCGGTGCATACATGATGAGCAAGAATAATCCGAACTCTCAGATTATTTTGTCACGTAATCCGAATTACCATGATGAGTTTTACCCAGATGAAGGTGAAGCAGGTGATGAAGAGAAAGGCTTATTAGCAGACGCTGGCAAACGCGTACCATTTGTCGATCAGATTGTTTTCCGTTTGGAAAAAGAAGCTATTCCAATCTGGACTAAATTCCTTCAGGGCTACTACGACCGCTCCGGTATCAGCAGTGATAGTTTTGATCAGGCAGTAAACGTCAGTATTGAAGGCATTGGTCTGAGTGATGAAATGATTGCCAAGGGCATTACATTAAATCGCGCAGTGGAACCTTCTACTTATTACACCGGTTTTAATATGTTAGATCCGGTAGTTGGCGGTTATACCGAGCAAGCACGTAAATTGCGCCAAGCCATTGCGATTGTTTGGAATGAAGAAGAATACATCACCATTTTCCGCAACGGTCGTGGTGAGACTTCGCAAAGTCCGGTGCCTCCAGGATTCTTCGGTTATAAATCAGGCGAAGCGGGTATTAACCCAGTGGTGTTTGATTGGGTTGATGGCGAAGCCAAGCGAAAATCTATTGAAACGGCGAAGCAATTGTTGGCAGAGGCAGGCTATCCAAATGGTCGAAGTGACAAAACGGGCAAGCCGTTGTCGCTTAATTTTGATACGACCGCTGGCGGTAGTACCAAAGCACGCTTGAACTGGATGAGTAAGCAATTCCAGAAATTAGGTATTCAGTTGAATTTCCGAATTACTGACTTTAACCGCTTCAAAGATAAAATGAAGACCGGTAATTCTCAGGTATTTGGTTATGGCTGGTTAGCCGATTATCCAGATCCAGAAAACTTCCTGTTCTTATTGCATAGTGAGCAAGGTCAGGTCGCTAGTGGCGGTGCAGGTGTTAACGCGTCTAACTACAAGAACGAGAAATATGATCGTTTGTTTGAGCAAATGCGTACCATGGAAAACACCCCTGAGCGCCAGCAAGTAATTGACGAAATGTTAAATATCTTGCGCCACGATACGCCATGGGCCTCGGCATTCCACTCGCACTCTTATGTGTTAAATAACCAGTGGGTAAAAAATGCTAAGCCACACGGCATTTCCAAAGCAACTTTGAAATATCTGAATGTTGATGTTGATTTAAGAAAACAAAAGCAGTCTCAGTGGAACCAACCGATTGTTTGGCCGCTGGTTATGGTATTTCTGATTTTAGCTGCGCTAATTATTCCAGGTTATCTGTCATTTAAGCGTCGTCAGACTCGTAAGATCGGAGGATAAAAACATGCTGGCCTATATTATTCGTCGACTGTTATACGCCATTCCGATTTTGTTAGGTGTAAACATCATTACTTTTGCGCTGTTTTTCGTGGTCAATACCCCGGATCAAATGGCGCGCGCTCAACTGGGTGATAAGCACATCACCCAAGAAGCAATTAATTCATGGAAAGAGCAACGTGGCTATGACAAGCCATTATTCATCAACAGCGAAAAAGGTGGCCTAGAAACAGTTACCGATACCGTTTTCTTTGATAAATCGGTTCGATTGATTGCATTTGATTTTGGTAAATCAGATGAAGGGCGTTCGATTGGTGGAGAAATTCGAGAGCGGATGTGGCCAAGCTTAGCGTTACAAATTCCCACTTTTGCCATCGGCATTATGGTGAACATTTGTTTTGCATTAATCGTGACCATGTTCCGGGCTAGTTTATTTGAGCTGGCCGCAATGACGTTATGTGTCGCAATGTTATCGATATCGGCAGTTTTCTATATTATCGGTGGCCAGTTTTTCTTCGGAAAAATGTGGCATTTGGTGCCTATTTCTGGATTTATCCCCGGACCAGATGCAGTTCGATTTTTAATTCTTCCGGTGATTATTGGTGTGATTGCAGGAATGGGTGCTGGTACCCGTTTGTATCGAACCATTTTTGTTGAAGAATCTACTCGTGATTACATCAGAACCGCTCGTGCCAAGGGTGTATCTGAAGTCGGTGTTCTATTCAAACACTTGTTGCCAAATGGCATGATTCCGATTTTGACCAGTGTGGTGGTGATTATTCCTAGCCTATTTATGGGCAGCCTATTAATGGAATCTTTCTTTGGTATTCCAGGGCTAGGTGGTTACACCATTGATGCTATTAAGTCTCAGGATTTTGCAATTGTACGTTCAATGGTATTCCTGGGCTCTGTGCTTTATATCATCGGTTTATTGCTGACAGATATTTCATACACATTGGTCGATCCGAGGGTAAGACTGTCATGATCAAACCTTTATTGCTCTGGAGCGACATTTTAATTTTTATCCTAGTCGCTTCTGTTGGCTTGTTTTTGCGTCAAATTAGCAAAAACCCACAAGCTAAAAAGCGCTGGCGTAGAGTGTTCAGCTCAAAAGTAGGCATCGCTGCATTTATTATTATCTGCACTTATGTTTCAGTCGCCTTGTTAGATTCAGTGCATTTTAGATATGCATTGGATAACGTGGAAAAATCAACAGAAACGTCTTATAGCAGTGAAGTTCACAGCTTGTTAGATGTAGCTCTGGATGATTTAAAATCCATGAATGAAAAAACCTATTCAGCACCTTTTGCGATCTATTCGTTTTCTAAAGAAAATTTGGAAGATGAACAAGGCCGTATTTACCGTGATTATCCACGGTTACAAAGTGCAGGTACCCATCTGGCGGATGAGTCAGAAAAAGTTGCCGATATTTCAATGAAGTTGGTTTTTGGTTTATTGAAAGGTTTAGCTGCTGCAGCGTTGCTTGTGGCTGGACATATTTTTTGGCGTCGAAAAACGAAAGTACCGGGTGATGAAAAGTTAGCCGATATTCCATGGGCAACCGCTTATATTACATTGGCGGTTATCTGCTGCATTATTGCTGTTGTGCTTCAGTTGGGAAATTACTACCATATTTTGGGTACCGATAAAGTCGGCCAAGATGTGTTGTACACCAGCATTAAAGCAATTCGTACCGGTGTTTTAATTGGTACCTTGGCGACTATTCTGACGTTGCCGATTGCGATCTTCTTAGGGATTAGCGCAGGTTACTTCAAGGGCTGGATTGATGATTTGATCCAATACGTTTATACCACCTTGAGTTCTATTCCAAGCATTCTGTTAATTGCAGCTTCGGTATTATTAATCGATGTTTATATCGCTAATAATCCGGATCTTTTCGAATTAACCTTGGAACGTGCTGACTTTAAATTCCTCGCACTGTGTGGAATTTTGGGCATGACCAGCTGGACGACTCTATGTCGCTTGCTGCGTGCTGAAACCTTAAAAGTCAGCCAGCTAGATTATGTGCAAGCTGCCCATGCATTTGGCGTGAGCCATATGCGGGTTATCGGTAAGCACATCTTGCCGAACATTACCCATATTATCCTGATTGCCTTAGTGCTTGATTTTTCAGCCTTTGTTTTGGCAGAGGCAGTACTGGCTTATATTGGCGTCGGTGTCGACCCAAGTATGGTGAGCTGGGGCAATATGATTAATGGTGCACGTTCTGAATTGTCCCGTGACCCTGCTGTGTGGTGGTCGGTGACAGCAGCATTTATTATGATGTTTACTCTGGTGCTTGCAGCTAACTTGTTCTCGGATGAAGTCCGCGAAGCCTTTGACCCTAGATCAGCCAAAGGAGAGAGCTAGAGATGTCGACCAATAAACAAACACCACTAGAACCAAAAGTGTTAGAGGTGCGTAACCTCGAAGTGTCGATTAAATCCAGCGGTATTCCTCTGGTTAAAGGTATCGACTTTGAAATTGCCAAGGGCGAAATTTTTGCTTTGGTCGGTGAGTCAGGTTCTGGCAAATCGCTAACATCTATGTCGATGATGCGGCTATTGCCAGATGCCTTAACTATTTCTAAAGGTGATATTCGCTTAAATGGTGACGATCTTTTCCAGTTGACTGAATTGGAAATGAATCAGGTGCGCGGTGCCAAGGTCGCCATGATCTTCCAAGAGCCACAAACCTCACTTAACCCAGTGCAAACGGTTGGTGAGCAGCTGGGAGAAGTATTAAAACTTCACCAAGATTTGAGCGGTTCTAGAGCACAGCCTCGTTTGGTTGAGCTGTTGGAAGAAGTGGGTATTCCTGATCCAAAAGAACGCTTGAAGTGGTATCCACACCAGCTTTCTGGTGGTCAAAAGCAACGTGTGATGATTGCAATGGCGCTGGCTTGTGAGCCACAGCTATTAGTTGCCGATGAACCTACTACTGCATTGGATGTAACCATTCAAAAGCAGGTGCTGGAACTATTAAATAAGCTGTGCAAAACCCGCAATCTAAGTGTGTTGTTAATTACACACGATATGGGTGTGGTGGCAGAAATGGCCGATCGAATTGCAGTAATGCAATTCGGTGAGATTCTGGAGCAGGCAACTCGAGATGAGTTTTTTGCCAATCCTCGCCATGAATACAGCAAACGGTTAATCAATTCACTGCCGAAAGGAAATGACTTCCTCAGCATTGAAAAGCCTGAAACCGTATTAAAAGTTGATGACTTATGTGTTTGGTTCCCGCAAAAGAAAGGAATTTTTCAGCGCACAGTTGGCCACACTAAAGCGGTTGACGGCATTAGCTTTGAAATTGGTAGGGCAGAGACTTTAGCCTTGGTGGGTGAGTCTGGCTCAGGTAAGTCAACCACTGGCATGGCAATTTTGCGTTTGAATCCAATTTACCGCGGTGCAGTTGAATTCAACGGTAAAAAGATTAGCGATTTAGAACGTGATGCTTTTATGCCGTATCGAAAAGACATTCAAGTAATCTTCCAAGACCCCTTCTCGTCGATGAATCCGCGAATGAGCATTCGTGAAATCATTGAAGAAGGCATGTTAAGTCTGGATGTTGAGAAGGATCGTAAAAAACGCGAAGCAACCATGCAAAGATTACTCAAACGGGTCGGAATGGAGCCAGAACATTTGGACCGTTTCCCGCATGAGTTTTCTGGTGGTCAGCGCCAGCGAATTGCAATTGCCAGAGCTTTGTCGGTTAATCCAAAGTTGATTATTTGTGATGAGCCGACTTCAGCGCTAGACGTGTCTATTCGTGGGCAAGTACTGGATTTACTGCGAGAGCTGCAAGATGAGCTGGGCGTTTCTTATCTGTTCATTACCCATGACCTGTCGATTATCCCGCACTTGGCACATCGGGTTGCAGTGATGAAAAACGGTGAAATTGTTGAGCAAGGTAACACTGAAAGTTTGATGACCAATCCGCAACATGCGTATACCCGTCAACTTTTAGCGGCTGCACCAAAGATTGAAATCAACGCTGCTTGATTGAATTTTCTTATTCAATAGCTAAGTCATTAAAACCGCTTGAGGATTTAACGCCTCAAGCGGTTTTTTTATGAGTGCGATTTGCCGTTTAAAATTTAATCACTCACTAGAAGTGTTTGATTGAAGTAATAGGCCATACACCTGCTATTTGTAGCGTTAATAAACATAATTGTTGCTTAATGATTGCATCTATAGAAAAAATATTTCAGTCTATAGCTCAAGTGGTCTAGGAAGCACCACTACAAACAGACTTTATTGAGTTTTTGCGCACTAGTACTTAGTTGCCATACTCAATTTTGAGCTAAACAACAGAAAGGATATTTCTCAATGACTGTCAGAAGCTTGCTGCTTGCTGGACTAACTTTGGCAATCAGCCAAACCAGCTTTGCCGATACAACTCTAGAACAGGTTAAGGCGCGTGGCAGCCTGAACTGTGGTGTTAGTACTGGTCTTCCCGGTTTTTCTTCTCCTGACAGCAAAGGCCGCTGGAGTGGTATCGACGTAGATATTTGTCGTTCCATGGCCGCTGCTAGTTTAGGTGATGCTACCAAGGTTAAATTTATCCCGCTAACTGCAAAAGAGCGTTTCACGGCACTGCAAAGTGGCGAGATTGATGTTCTTTCGCGCAACACGACTTGGACAATTACCCGTGATACTTCGCTGGGTTTGAACTTCGCTGGTGTTAACTACTATGACGGCCAAGGTTTTATGGTAAATAAAAACCTCGGTGTTAAAAGTGCTTTGGAATTAAGTGGCGCCTCTGTTTGTATTCAGGCAGGTACAACTACTGAACTGAATCTGGCTGATTACTTCCGCTTGAATAACATGAAGTACACCGCGATTACTTTCGATACTTCTGATCAAACGGTCAAAGGTTACGAATCTGGTCGTTGTGACGTTCTGACTTCTGACCAATCACAATTATATGCACTGCGTATTCGCCTCAAGCGTCCGGGTAATGCAGTAGTTCTGCCAGAAATTATTTCTAAAGAACCTCTAGGGCCAGTCGTTCGTCAAGGTGACGATCAATGGTTGAACATTGCTCGCTGGTCATTGTTCGCAATGATTAATGCTGAAGAATTGGGTTTGACCAAGAATAATGCTGAAAGCCAGAAAAACAGCAAAAACCCTGCAGTTAAACGTTTCATGAATGCTGCTGGTGTTTCTCCTGCATTAGGTCTGAAAACTGACTGGGCTTATCAAATTGTTAAGCAGGTTGGTAACTACGGTGAAGTATTTGAAAGAACTGTAGGTGCAGGCTCCCCACTGAAAATTTCTCGCGGTGTAAACCGTTTGTGGAGTGATGGCGGTATTCAATACGCGCCACCTCTGCGTTAATTGCATAGTTATCAAATGATAACGGTTTGAATGCATTTTGCTGGCGGGCTTGCTCGCCAGCATCCTTTCATTATTTATCTTCGACGGAGGCATGCCATGAAGTGGTGGCGAGACGCGCGTGTCCGGGGGATCATTTGGCAAGTTGTATTGTTTCTTGCTGTGGTCTGGTTTGGTTGGTCAATTTATGACAATACTATTACCAATCTGGAGTCTCGGGGTATTACCACCGGCTTTCGCTTCTTAAATGAAGAGGCTGGTTTTGCAATACTACAGACGTTAATTCCTTTTGATGAATCCTATACCTTTGGTAGAACTTTCTTAGTAGGTTTGCTGAATACGCTTTTAGTTTCTTTTATTGGCGTAATCTGTGCGACCTTATTGGGTTTCCTAGTAGGTATTGCACGACTCTCTTCTAACTGGTTAGTGCAAAAGCTAGCTAGTGTCTATATCGAAATATTCCGAAATATTCCGCTGCTACTACAAATATTCTTTTGGTATTTTGCAGTGTTGCAAGCGCTTCCTGGGCCAAGACAAAGTATGTCTCTGGGCGAAGTATTCTTTTTGAATGTTCGTGGCCTTTATTTGCCTTCAATTATTCAAAATCCGGGTTTTGGTTGGGTTTGGATTGCTTTGGCAGTGGGGCTGGTTGCTGGTTATTTTTATAAGCGACATGCAAATAAAGTTCAAAATGATACCGGCAAGCAATTACCTGGCGTTCGAGTTTGGATTGCTGCAGCGCTTGGTCTTCCTGCTATTGCACTCGTTATGACCGGCATGCCATTTGATTGGGAAATTGCCAAACTGCAAGGTTTTAATTTCCAAGGTGGTATTACGATCATTCCTGAATTAGGTGCTTTGGCACTGGCACTAACGGTTTATACCGCAACTTATATTGCTGAAATTGTCCGTTCGGGTATTCAGGCAGTTGATAAGGGACAAACTGAAGCCGCGAGTGCTTTGGGGCTTCATAACTGGCAAATATTACGTTTGGTGGTGATTCCTCAAGCAATGCGAGTAATTATCCCGCCGCTTTCCAGTCAATATATGAACTTGATTAAAAACTCTTCTTTGGCAACTGCTATTGGCTATCCGGATCTGGTCAGTGTATTTGCCGGAACCACGCTGAATCAGACAGGTCAGGCGGTAGAAATCATTTTTATGACGATGGGCGTGTATTTAACGACCAGTTTAATCGTTTCTGTTCTAATGAATATGTACAACCGCAAGGTTGCACTGGTGGAGAGATAATATGTCAAGAAAACCACCGGTGGGAAACAGAGGCGCTGTTCTCTGGTTAAGAGAAAATTTATTTTCTTCAGTAGGCAATAGTGTTTTAACTATTGTTGTTGCTTCCCTTTTATTATGGTTTTTACCGCCGATATTAGACTGGGCTTTCTTTTCGGCTGATTGGTTTGGTACTAGTCGAGAAGATTGTACTAGTGATGGTGCTTGTTGGGTGTTTGTGACGAGTCGCCTTGATCAGTTTATCTATGGATTTTATCCCGAAGGTGAGCGCTGGCGGGTAAACTTGATGTTTGCTATCAGTATTGTTTTATTGATCGGTGCGCTTTATGAAAAAACACCTTTTCGGCATTTATTCGCATTAACATTTTTAGCTATCTTCCCATTTATTGGCTTTTTCTTGTTAAGTGGTGGTGTTGAAGGTGTTCCACTGCTAGATGATTTGCCCGCGGTTGATACTCACTTGTGGGGGGGATTAATGCTGACATTAATCCTAGCATCGGTTGGTATTGTTGCAGCCTTGCCGCTGGGGATTTTATTGGCCTTGGGCCGGCGATCTGAAATGCCACTAATTCGCACTTTCAGTGTGATGATGATTGAGATTTGGCGAGGTGTTCCATTAATTACTGTGCTGTTTATGGCATCGGTTATGTTTCCGTTATTTGTTTCCAGTGAAGTGGAAATGGATAAGTTATTAAGAGCATTGATCGGAATTACTTTTTTCCAGTCAGCCTATATTGCTGAAGTAGTTCGTGGTGGTTTGCAAGCGATACCCAAAGGGCAGTATGAAGCCGCTCAAGCGCTCGGCTTGGGTTATTGGAGAATGATGGCGTTAGTCATTATGCCTCAAGCTTTGAAACTGGTTATTCCAGGCATTGTAAATACCGTCAATGAGCTCTTTAAAGATACCAGTTTGGTATTGATCATCGGTTTATTTGATTTACTGGCGATTGTTCAAGCGGCGCTGAATGATCCAAAGTGGTTGGGTTATGCCACCGAAGGTTATCTGTTCGCCGCGTTTGTATTCTGGATTTTCTGTTATGGCATGTCGCTATATAGCCGCAATCTGGAACGCAAACTAGACCACGAAATGCGGAGTTAATTATGTCTGAATCACCGGTAATTGAAATAAATAAACTCAATAAATGGTACGGACAGTTCCATGTATTGCATGATATCGATCTGACGGTAAAACGTGGCGAAAAAATTGTTATTTGTGGGCCTTCTGGTTCAGGAAAATCGACATTAATTCGCTGCATTAACCGTTTGGAGGTGCATCAGGAAGGCGACATTATTGTTGATGGCATTACCTTGAATGACGACCTGAAAAATATTGATCAGGTTCGCCAGGAAACGGGCATGGTGTTCCAGCACTTTAATTTGTTTCCGCATTTAACCGTGCTAGAGAACTGCACATTGGCACCGATTTGGGTAAAGAAAATGCCTAAAGATGAAGCCGAAAAAATGGCGCTAGAATATCTGGATCGAGTGCAAATAAAAGAGCATTCTCATAAATATCCTGGGCAAATGTCTGGTGGCCAGCAGCAGCGAGTCGCGATTGCTAGAAGCCTGTGCATGAATCCACGGATTATGTTATTTGATGAGCCCACTTCAGCACTCGATCCGGAAATGATCAAGGAAGTGCTTGATGTAATGGTTGAACTGGCCAAAGAAGGCATGACCATGATTTGTGTAACCCACGAAATGGGTTTTGCAAAAACGGTTGCTGATCGAGTGATCTTTATGGATGAAGGTGAAATCATTGAAGAAAATGAGCCCCATGAATTCTTTGATAATCCCCAGTCAGATCGTACTAAGTTATTTTTGAGTCAGATATTGGCGCATTAATTTTAACTTTTTCGAGTCAGGAGTTAGATCCTGACTCGTTTAGATTTCAGCTGAACCAATGTTCTTTGGTGAATAGTTGGCCCAGCTTTTGATACCACATTGGCGGCAATTAACGCGGCGCATTTGGTAGCAAAAAAACACTGAAAAAAACCATATGGGAATAAATTCAAAGCGTCGAATATCTCGAGCAGCAGATCGATTACAGTCACTGCAAACAGGCTTGCTGTTGGCTCTAGGAACGATATCTACCTCGATGATCTGACGAACACCTTTTTCGAGCATACGAGCGTTTCGATAAACAGAAGATTTGAATTTATGGCATTTATTGAGGATAGCTTGAATAAGCATCTGCTTGGCCTTAGTGGGTTATTCGCATAATCACTTTAGCTAGGCAGATGCTTTTTTTTGTATCTAAAAGTGGTTCTATTGACTCACTGATTTTGCGAAAGAGCCAACTTGAATTCAGTTGTAAGTGAAAGGTGTTATTTGGTGATGAATCATCACTTATCACCTAGAGCAATGTCTTGAGTTATTAGGTTGCTACAGTTCAGAAAGTTGCCAGTCGAATATTCCTTGAATCGTATCGCGTTAACTTTACTTTGTGCGTAAACGATCTAAGCAGGCGGCCACAATGAGAACTAGTCCTGTAATCATCAAGCTTAACTCTGTAGGAACATTCATTAAAATCAAACCGTTCGATAGCATGCCCAGCAGCCAAACACCTAAAACAACTCTAAATAAAGAACCCTTTCCGCCATTAAAAGGAACGCCGCCAAGTAGTACAGCGGTTAGAACGCTAAGTTCTATTCCTACGCCTAATGTTCCTGCTGGTGCAGAATTAATGCGTGAAACACTCATTAAAGCTGCAATTGCAACAAAAAATCCCGTCGCGGCATACAAGAGAATCCCGATACCTTTCACTCTAAGCCCAATCAGAAAAGCTGCACGCTGGTTTACGCCTAAAGCAATGATCTGTGCGCCTATTGGCAAAAAAGCCATTACAGCCGCACCCATGGCTATGACGGCAAGCATAATCCAAGTTAAAATTGGCAGGCCTAAAATACGCTCGTAACCAATAATTAAAAAATCTTCAGGAAATCCAAATATCGGGTGAGGTGCAAGCCATTGTGCGACGCCGCGTATTAAAGTTAAAGTACCTAATGTTATGATAATTGGAGACATATCAAACCGAGAAACCAGTAAGCCGTTTAGTACACCAACACCTGTTCCCACGATCAAGGTAAGAATAATTGCACTGAATATTCCCAAGTCAGAAAACCCAAGACCTGCAACTACGCCACAAAGAGCAAGATTAGAACCTACCGATAAATCAATCTTTCCAGCCATTAGCAATAGTGCGAATGGAATTGCGATGGTCATGATTGTTGAAACTTGAACTGAAATAGCAATCCAGTTATTTATTGTCATAAAAACTGGAACGTTAATGAAAAAAAACAATGCAAGTAATGCAATAGCTACAGGAAGCGCTGCGGTTATAGCAATATCTGACCAGTTGCTTGTTTGTTTTAACCCAAGATTAAACATTTTTTTTTGTTCGGATGTATCGCTTATCATTGCATCACTCCTGCTTTTAACTCTGCATTTTCTAACCCTGCATCGCAATTTTGAGTATTATGTTCAGCCTTATGGGCAAGTTTTATCAGGTGCTCTTCGCTATGGGGATTGTCGATGAGGGCGACTTGCTGACCTCGACCTAAAATCAAAACTTTATCAGATAATTGACAAACTTCAGTGGCATCTGAAGAAGCTACGATAATCGATACTCCTGATTGCTTTAAAGTTACCAATGCTTGGTAAAGCTCAAAACGAGCTCCAATATCAACACCTTGAGTCGGTTCGTCTAAAAGCAATACTTGTAAACCAGAATCATCGATTAACCAACGACCAACCATGATTTTTTGAGCATTGCCACCGCTAAACCTTTGTCCTTGCAAGTTGGGATCTGGTGGTTGAATATTTAAAAGTTTTGCTACTTTTTCAAAAGAATGTTTTTCTTTTTCAAAGCTTCTAAAAAAGCCAGAAAATACAGTTTGTCCCAAATGTGGAATGACTAGGTTTTCAACAGCAGTAAAGCTTGAAAATAAACTTTGTTCTTTTCTATCGCTTGCAACCAGCGCTATGCCATCAGATAAAGCAGACCTAGGAGATGAGTAATTTTTTTCTTTGCCATTAAGTGATTGAGTGCCTTCTTTTTTGGTTGATGCACCGGCCAAGCATTCAAGTAACTCTGTGCGGCCTGAGCCCATCAGGCCATATATGCCAAGTATTTCACCAGGCGTGAGAGAGAAATTTATTGGCCCAACGAAGGAAGTTTTTAAGTCATTAATAACTAGCCTGTTTGAATGATCACGCGTATTTTTCCCTGATTTAAAGCTCGTAAGATCATTGTTTGGCGATATCGCATCGCTTAAATCTTCAATTGAAACATCCTCGACCGGTTGGGTCCACAAAATCTTCCCATCTCGAAGTATGGTGACTTTATTTGCAACTTTGTGAATTTCATCAAGAAAATGCGTCACATAAATTACACCGATGCATTCATTTGTAACAGCTTGTTGAATAACTTTATGCAGTGCTTTCGCTTCTTTATCTGAAAGTGAAGCGGTGGGTTCATCAAGGATCAAAAATTTTGGCTTGAGCATAAGAGCGCGAGCAATTTCAACTATTTTTCTTTCGCCTACACCTAGTTTTTTTAAATCGACGCTAGGGTCGATGTTATCGACCCCGAGGCGTGTCAGTAATTCAAGTGCTATTTTTTTTTGTGCACTATGATTTATTCTTTGGCCAATCTTAATTTCTCGCCCAAGAAAAATATTCTCTGTAACGCTTAAATCTTCGAAAGCTTGAGAATGTTGGTAGATCATGGCAACGCCATGATCTTGAACTTCTCTAGGCATTAAGCCACGTAATGATTTTTCTCCAATCAAAATATCGCCCGTATCCGCATCTTGAGCGCCACAAATACAACCAAGAAGCGTAGATTTCCCAGCTCCATTTGCACCAAGAAAAGCGAGTACGCTGCCTGACTGCGCTTCTAAGTCGACACCTTTTAATACAGCTGCTGAACCATAAGATTTTTTTAAATTTTTGACCTTGAGAAACATGATAAATCTCCGTGTCAAATTAGGGATCAGCGTGAATAATTATTCAAAAGCTGTTGTAGTAAATCTTGGTCATATTTACTTGCTAAAACAGTAGGGGTGTAAGCAAAACTTGGTTTTTTTCCACGAATAGCATTTAATGCTAAATCGACGATGTTTGCGCCTAATTCATTGATTAATATTGCTGCTGAAGCTCGATATGCACCTCCTTTTTTAACGGCAGATAATCCTTCAAGCGAACCATCCTGGCCACCAATAAAAACTTTTGATGGGTTTGTTCTTGTTAATTTAAGTGCTCGAAGTGCGCCCACTGCAGCGTCATCAGTCATGCCAATAATAATGTCTAAGTCAGGGTGCTGCTGTAAAACTGTTTCTGCAACTCTTAGGCCTGTTGTTTGGTCTGCCGCATCTTGTAAGGTAACAATTTTAATATTGTTTTTCTCAAAAATTCTAACGACTTCAGTCCAACGAGGGGATAATGAAGGAAGTGGGGTTAAACTGGTAACTAAAGCTTTAGGGTGGCTTATTCGATTCTTTTTTACCCAGTCCACTGCAGCTTGAGCGACAATTTGTCCTGACTGTGCATGGTTAAAGCCAACAAAACCATCGCTGCCTTCCATTTGCCCTAGATATGTAAGCCATTTAATGCCTTTAGCTTGTGCGCGACGTTTTAATGGTTGCAGTGCAGTAGGTTCAATGGGCAAAACAACAATCGCATCTACGCCTAATGTAATCCATCCTTGGATGGCGTTAATCTGCTGTTCAAGATTATTAGATTGGGTGTTGTCATGAAGTACTTTGACACAACCTAATGATTTTGCGCGTAAATCAGCAAAACGTCGAACTTGTTTTACAATAGCGACTTCTGATACGGAATGGCTGTAGGCGATTCTGTATTGTCTTCCTGAATGACAACTGTCAGAGGCAGTCGCGCGAATTTTATCAATAGTAACTTCTGCTATGTCAGTTGCATTAGCAAGCCCAGATAGAAAAAATATACTGATAAAAACTAGTGATTTTAAAGAAGATTTAAAAAATTTCATAATCATCTCTTTCAGAAAAGTTAATGAGCCATTTTATTGGCATTTACAGCTAATTATTGCACTGTAATTAAATGCCTATAGTGAGATGCGGGCATAGTGCTGCACCCATGGGCGTAATCGCTCGAAAACAGCTGATGCAGCTAGTACATCACCATCTGCTTGACGACGACCTACAATATGCAAGCCGACTGGTAAGCCAGAAGCAGATAGCCCCGCTGGGACTGAAACTGAAGGATGACCTGTGAAATTAGTTAAAAAAGTTGGGCACCAGCCTATTAAAGGATCTATATCGATGCCATTGATTTGGCTAGGGCCTTTAGTGTTTCCGTCATTAGTGTTTTTAACAGGCATTGCAGTGACGGTTGGAGAAATAATTAAGTCATATTTAGAAAAAGTAGCTTGATAAGCGTCAAAAACTTCACTACGAATTGATAAATCTTTATATAAATCATCTGCAGTGTATCCAGGCCCAACTTCTTCTACCCACCTCAGTAGGTCTGGAGACAATCCATGACGATTTTCTTTTGATAGTAGATCTAGGCCACTTTCTTTAATTGCTTGGAAGCTATGTCGCATAATAGGTACGAATAAACGACACCAAACATCGCTATATTCACGTTGATCGCGGTGTAAGCCTATTTTTATTTCTTCGACATGAGCACCGGCAGTTTCAAAAACTTTAATTGCTTCATTTATAACTTGTGATACTTCGTTTTCTACAGGGAATACATCTAAATTGGGGCTAAAGCCAATTTTCATTCCTTTAATGCCGCGCAGTGCTGCATCAGAAAAATCATTAACTAACTGGTGGCAATTAGGGTCACCTGGATGAGCGCCTTGTAAAATTCCAAGCGAGAGAATGGCGTCTTCTACATTTCGTGTAATAGTACCTTCAAAGATGTATGGCAAAGTATTTGCAAAAGCATTGGGGCGAACTAAAAGAGGGGTTCGGCCAGCAGATGCTCGATATCCTACCGTGTTAGTCCAAGCTGCGGGAATGCGAATAGAACCACCGCCATCAGTCCCTTCGGCAAGTGCCACCATGCCAGATGCTACAGCGGCTGCAGAGCCACCGGATGATCCTCCTGCATTTCTTGATGTGTCAAAAGGGTTTGATGTAGGGCCAAATGCGACATTATCTGTTGTCCCTCGATAGCCCATAGCAGGGCTATTCGTTTTTCCAACAAAAATAGCGCCAGCGGACTCCATTCGTTCGACAAACCCACACTTAATTTCAGCAATATTATTTTTGAGCTGCGGGATGCCGCCTAATGAGCTCGGCCAGCCAGGCTTAAAATCAAATAAATCTTTCATGGCAATAGGTACGCCATGCAATGGCCCAAGAACGTCGCCTTGGGCTAGCACTTTGTCTGCTTGTCGTGCGTTTTCCATTGCCTCATCAAATGAAGTAAAAATAAATGCATTTAATTTAGGGTTTATTTTTTCAATTCTATTAATTGTAGATTGCATTACTTCTGCAGCAGAAACTTGCTTCTCTCTTATTAAACGAGCTGTCTCAGTAGCGCTTAGCTTTTCAATGTCAGTCATACTATTTTCCCTTTAAAATTATCTGTTTTATGGGGTTATGATCTTGTAAATGTATATTCATAACAATTCATGTAGCTTGTTGTCGCAACTGAGATTATTTCATCCAACAAATGAAGGTTGATCGTAAAAGGCTTGCATAACAAAAACCCGCCAATTAATAATGTTCATGTTATTAGTGAGTGTGGAGCTAGGCAGAAAGTGTTAATTGGTTAACGAACAATCAAAAATTAAGCAGTGCGAAAGCCAGTAATAAGCAGGCAAAACAAAGGGGCTTTCTGCTTGATTAGAGTAAATATTAGCTAGTTGTTCTTTTAGGATTGAAGTAAATGGCAACTTAAAGTATTTGAGCTTGCAGCATTAGCCCGCGCTATCAAATTTTTAGCGAGACGATGTGATTGCTGATTCAGCAGCCGTAGTTCTAGTTGTCTTACTAGTGATCGGCTGATCCATCAAAGTGCCAATTTATCTTACTGGGCTACCGATTCTATTCAGGCCAAGGTAGGCTGTGGCTTCTCTTGTTGCTGTAGGGTTCTCCCGCATGTTTCGACCGTTAAAAGCAGATATCAATCTGAGTGCATTAAGGGCCAACTTCAAGCTGGCTAAAAAACTGCAGCCAAATGCTAAAACCCTCGCTGTGATGAAAGCCAATGCTTATGGCCATGGCATGTTGGATTGTGCCCGTGGTTTGAACAATTTGGCCGATGGTTATGCAGTTGCCTGCATGGAAGAAGCGCTGGTTTTGCATAATGGTGGTTTAAAGCTCCCGGTGGTTTTGCTAGAAGGGATCTTCTCTCCCAGAGAAATCGCTATTTGCCACAAGCAAAACTTTATTCCTGTGATTCATCAGCAACATCAGCTGCAATGGTTTTTAGAAAGCGATATTCAACTAGAACAAGTCTGGTTCAAGTTAGATTCTGGAATGCATCGGTTAGGTATGTCGGTTGAAGAACTGACGCAGGCTTCTAAGCAATTAAAAGCCCATAGCCCGAAAACCCAACAAGTACTGGTGAGTCATTTTGCTTGTGCCGATCAACCAGATCATCCGTTGAATCAACAGCAATTAGACTTGGTACTGTCTTTGGCAGAAACCCTTGGCTTGCCACTTAGCTTTGCCAATTCTGCTGCATTAATTGGATTGCCAGATAGCCGAGCTTCGGTGCAGCGGCCGGGTATTATGATGTATGGCGCATCCCCGCAAGAAAATATTCCAGCCAGTGAATTGGGGCTCAAACCAGTGATGAATCTAGATTCTCAGGTAATCGCAGTGCGAACCCTGCAACCGGGAGAATCTTGTGGCTACAGCTTAACTTGGCAAGCAACCCAGCCGACTAAATTAGCTACTGTGGCGATTGGTTATGGTGATGGTTATCCGCGCCACGCTAAATCTGGCACACCGGTATTGGTCAATGGCCAGCGAGCCAAGCTAGCAGGGCGAGTGTCGATGGATATGATTACCGTTGACGTGACGGAGTTAGGCGCAGTCAATATAGGAGACCCAGTTCGTTTATGGGGAGAAGGTTTGCCGGTTGATGAAATTGCCACCTGGGCAGATACCATTAGTTACACCTTGTTGACCGGTGTTAGCCCGCGAGTACCCAGAATTGTGGTGGAATAATCGTCATTTTATTTGATTTACTGTGTGATTAAATCTGAAGCCTAAAGGCTTCGGGCTTTTAATTTTATATTCTTCATTTTCATCAATACCTTTATTTGGTGCAATCATATAAACCAGTTTATTAATCAACCAAATATAATTTGATAGATGGTTAATTTAACTAATTTGTCAAATTTTAAATGGTTTCATCAGGTTTTTTTATAACCTACTGTATTTGATTAATTAAAGTTGGTTTCTTGTTTGCAATTGATAACTGATCTGCTGCCTTTTATCTACTGAGTATCTTTTGCTTAGTCAGTTTGTCGATTAGTTCTTAAAACCTAAATCGGTTGGGATTAGAATTAGAAGCGTGTATTGAGACTTATTGTGAGCAAGTAAGTGGATTATCGATTTCAAACCAGTATTACTGGCCAGCCTGAAGCCCGGTTTTCTATGGGGCATGAAGTGCTGGGGCATTGGCTCAATGATGAATTAGCAACAGATTTAGATTTGTTGCAACGGTTGTTGGTGAGCATTGCACAACACCGAAACCATCCTGCCTGGAGCTACCAGCTAACTGGCAGGGAGTATCATCTGCAATTGTCCGGAACTGATGCTGAAATTTCAGCAGGCAATGGCTTTTGTGAAGAAGCCATTCCAGAAGATCTGGAACTATATGATATGGAAGCTTTTGCTAGCTGCGGCTTAGAAGACTTTGAAGCCGTGTTAGTAGATTGGAAGGCCTTTGTAGAAGAACAAATCTCCCGGGGGGGGATTCGCTTGCCTGAAGCAGTATAGCTACCACTGTAATAATTAAAGTTATCAATTTTGGCAGCACAAAAAAGAAAGAATGGGTGGGAAGATAATCGGCAAGCCATAGGCTTGCCGATTTTGTATCTGCTATTTGAATTATCTCAGGCGAATTCAATTTTATTGATGCTTATTTTGCCGCTGTAGCCGTTTTGCCTCGAGCATTAAACACTCTCGAATTGGGTGGTCTGGGCTATCGCTTCTCCAGACAAAACTTAATCGGCGTCGCATATCTAATTCCGGAACCGATAAACAAGTCAATCTGCCTTCAGCTACTTTACTGGCTACATCAAAATAGGGCAGGCAACTAATATAAGGCCCATCTTCAACCAGCGCCTGCAATATAGATACCTGCTCATATTCATGACGCACATCCAAACGATCGATCAAGCCATGAATTGCAGTATCAAAAATCTCGCGAGTACCCGCACCATGCTCTCGCAACACCCAACTAGCTTGTTCCAGTTGCGCCAGACTAATGTGTTCATAACTGGCATAAGGGTGGTGTGAGCTGGATACAATCACCAGATGGTCATAACACCAAGTTGCCTGGGTTAATCGACTGTCATCACATCGACCTTCAATAATACCCAACTGATATTGGTGATTAATCACACCCTGTAAAATGCAGCCGCTATTTTGCACCTTAATATTCACTCGTACTTCGGGAAAGTCTCTATCAATTTTACTGATGAGTTTTGGCACCAAATGTTCTGCCGCAGTTTGGCTGGTTCCAAGGTCGATATCGCCACTAATCAATTGCTGGCCAACAAAACCTCTTTCGATTTCCTGAGCATCGCTAAGTAAGTGCTTGGCTTTAGGGCGAAGCCATTGTCCCCAATGGGACAACAGCAACCGATTGCCATTTCTCTCAAATAAAGGTTGTCCGAGCAGCTTTTCCAGCTGCGATAACGACATACTGGTAGCGGATTGGGTCAGCGACAAGTGATCAGCAGCCAAGCTGACGCTGCCTAATGAGGCTACAGCGTCAAAAACAGCCAGTTGTTTGAGCGAATATTTCATAAAATCCAATGCTTGCGGGTAAAAACCCATTTCAGATGTTTATTTAAACGCAATCTTCGCCGGTAATATATCGGGTGGCGCGCTCAGACCTTGTGAATAACTTACACCCATCACACCAGCCAGAGAAGGATTTGGCGCAACATCCAGTATCAAAATAATTGAATCAAAGATTAAGTTTTTTAAATTTTACTTAGTGCTTTGGCCGCCATACCTTGGTTGTTGTCATCTGATGGCTGCTAGCAGTAAAAGTTGGCAAGGGTCGCCTCCTGAAAATCATTGGCAATATTGGAATAAGTATTGTTTTTGGATTTGGATTTAATCAGGACGGTTGTTTTTTATATGCGGTGTTTTAATGGCAGCTTTTATGGGAACTACAAATGAATTGCTTGAAACTGCTAACCAGTATGGTCTAAAAAAACTGGCCAATCCTGTTGCTGTCACGCTGGGTTTGGCTGCGAGTGCAGGTTGTTTTATAGGTTTGGGCTTTGTTTTTTATATTACCGTAATGACCGGAAGCCAAACATTGCCATGGGGTATTTCGCATTTACTAGGCGGTGTTGTTTTTAGCCTAGGGCTAGTGCTGGTGGTTATTTGTTCCGGCGAACTATTTACCAGTTCGGTACTGTCAATTGTGCCTTATTCAAGAGGGTTATGCCGATTTTTTCGTTTATTACAGCATTGGGGCTTGGTTTATCTAGGCAATATGCTAGGTGCATTTTTTCTCGTCATTTTAGTCATGCTCGGTGGGCTTTATCAGTTGGATAATGGCCAGTGGGGTGCCACTTTGCTGGCCACTGCACAGCATAAAATCCATCATGATTTTATACAGGCTGTGGTGCTGGGCATGCTATGCAATTTAATGGTTTGTTTGGCTGTATGGATGAGTTTCAGTAGTAAAGATCCGTTAACAAAATCGGCATTGCTAATTATGCCGGTGGCGCTGTTTATCTCTACTGGTTTTGAGCACTGCGTCGCAAATTTGTTTTTGCTGCCAGTCGCTTATTGCCTAGTTCAATGGGCACCAGAAAGCTTTTGGCTAGCGACGAATCTTCAGGCTGCGCAGTTTGCTGATTTGACCATAGCTAATATCGTTTTCAGTAACTTAATCCCCGTTACTATTGGCAATATTTTGGGTGGTGCCTGCATGGTTGGCTTGGGTTATCAAAAGCTATTGGGTAGTACTGCTGCTAGTAGCGCTACTAACAACAAAATCACGGCTAATGGAAATACTCGGTTGTAAATTATTGTTACGACAGTTTTGAAATTTAAATTCGGGTGTAAAAAATGAAATCAGCAAAAACAGTAAAAGATTTGATGGTAAAAACGCCACTATTTCTAGGTAAGAACCAAACATTAGCCTCGGCAGTAAAAACAATGCTGGAGCAACAAGTACCGCAGGGCATCGTGGTTGATCAACAGAAAAACCTACTCGGCGTAATATCGGTAGAGCATCTGCTAGGCGTTTTATGGTTGCATGATTTTGAAGATAAGATCACTGCATCGGTTGCCGATGTCATGCAGCAGCAAGTTGCAACAGTAAATGAAAGTGACTCACTACACCTAGTTGCAGAAAAAATGACTGCAGCAAGTAAAACCGTATTCCCTGTCAGTTCCAGTGGTATTTTACTCGATTACGATGCGGTGTCGCTAAGTGCACGGATTAGTAAAAGTGCCCAAGGCTTGCCAAATAGTTTTCCGGTGGTGGCTCAGAACAAGGTGGTGGGCGTGATTGAGCGCCAGCAAATATTATCGGCTTATCAAGGCTGCTTTGGCGAATAGCAGGCTTGGCACTAAATAATTAACTGTAACCGTTCGGCAAAATCTACCGGATACTTTGTTAATCACCCGTCATTCCCGCTGGGGAATGGCGGGAAATCAGCCGCAGGGAGGTTTCACCTAAAAGTAAATACCAACTTGCAGCTTTGCTATCCATAGCAGCTGGATTCCTGCATCTGGCTTTAGCACCCTGCGTCGCCCTAATCCGTGCATCCACACACTTCCTTGCTTGGGGTGACGAGTTCCAGCTAAATCAATTGGATCATGATAATCAATAATCTTAACCTGACTGCCTTGCGGTAAATCCGTCCCTTCAATCTTCTAGCGCGAATCATCAATCTTTAAAAAGCCCTGACTATTTTCAATTGCTGTTATTCAGCGTGCAGTGCGGTCAATAAACCGATCCACAGATCTAATATCCCTTCTTTTCGATACAGCATGATCGCTTTCATAGGCGAATAAGAAAAAATCCTTTGGAGTTAATTTAAGTCTCTGAAGCAAATAGAAATCTGTTTTTAAATCAATAAATAGCTCATTAATTACGATTTTATGAGATGTGCTAATGATTGATTTTCGGGGGGAGTACGAATCGATATTCCAGAAAGCTGACTATTTAAATAATGATTACCTGTCAGTATTTTTAAAAGTACCGCTAATACTAAATTTAACCAGCCATCAGTTTCAATCACCATTCACTGGCTTTAGTAGACCTAAAAGAGCAATGATTGAACCGTTTAGATATTTTGTATCTTAGATTAACAATCTTTGACTTATCTTTAAGTGAAGCTATAAAATTTATAATAGAGTCAGGGCGTTATTTATTTCATTGTTATTAAGAATGCGCAATATCTAAGTATTGAGTAATCGAACATATCTTGCGTGAAGTGAAAAAAGAATTAAATTACAAATGGTAATGTAATAAAAATCTTTTTCGGTTAAATGTATGGAGTGCATTGTTATCGAAATAATGCTTGTATCGTTTGAGTAGTCAGTAATATCTAAAAAAGCTGATGTAATTATATGCTTAATGTTGGTTGTGCTTGTAACGTCAAAAAACATTGCAGGCTATTAATTTTCAAAGAGCACCTCTTTCAATAAATCGTCAGTGCTATTGGCGGTTATTAAAGTTTGATAAGAAAACAAAACGTTATGTTTTTCAATGGTTGCGAATGAGCAGTATTGTTGGCGTAATTTATTTAGTTTATCGGTTTACTTTTAATCTAGAATTATATGGCTTGACTTGTCTTGGTTGGGCAGAATGCGATGAACATTAATATTCCGGGTAAGTTGATTTGTTCTATTTAAAAATTAAAGAGAATTGCTGTGTTTCATGCGCATTAAAATGAAGGTGAGTAAAAATGAAAAAAAAATTATTGGCATTGTCGCTGCTTGCGAGTGCGGGTTTAGTGCAGGCGCAACAAGCGGATCATGCACGATATTCGTGCGACATCGAAAACTATGCTGGTATTGATACAAGTAGCCTGACAGGGCCTCCTACCCCACATTGGTATGTTAGTCAGCCCATTATTAGAAACGTCCCGTGGCTGGTAGTCGATGCTCAAAATCCCCTTATTGCTATATGGCATGTTACTTACTTGTCACCATCGCAGGGTTTATCAATTAACCTTAATAATTCTAGTGTAACCCTTAATTTTGAAGATGGCACTGCACAAACCGTAGCGGTAGATCGCATTGAGATATCTGAACTTGCATCACCGCTGATTAGTTATGAAATCAACATTAGTTTTGAAATCGTGCCTGATGATGGCGAATCTTATACATTCACTTACTCGGGAGATAATCTTGTCCAAGGCATATTAAACGAGTTACCTAATATTGAATGGGATATTATTGATGGTGTATCGACAGACGTAACGCCAACTATCAGTTGTATTGATCATAAAATACCAGATCCATTAACAGTTGTTACAAAAAAAATAGATCGCTTAGAAGTTTTACATCCCGAATTAGCAATATTTGATTTACCTCTAAACGAAGCGATTGAATCGCTACCAGGGCCGCAACGTTATTCAGCTTATCGCTATCAAGCAGGTGAAATGACTAAGCATTGGGCAATTGAACGTATCAGACGCACAGGCGAAGATACAACAAAATTACGACTGATTCTGCAATACATAGACGAACAATAAAAATAGACGAACAATAAAAATAGACGAACAATAAAAATAGACGGCAATAAAAAGCAGAAAGACAACTGGTTTTCTAAAGAGTATCTTTCAGTGGAGTGCCTGCGTTGTTAACGAGAATTAAAAATTTGAAGGGAGAGTAAAGCTTTAGGTTTTTAATTGATCACTGGTGCGCAGTGTTATTGGTGTGATTTCTTTAGTTTATTAGTTTGCTTTTAAATTGAAATTATATAATTTGACTGGATTGAATTAAATAGTTTTCAATTTTCTTAGCAAGCTGACTTGTTTTAATGAAAAAATACTATGGTTTCATGTGTATTAAATTGAAGGAAAGTAAAAATGAAAAAAATGTTATTAGCATTGCCTCTGCTTTTAAGCGCAATAGCAGTGCAAGCGCAAGAAGATGGCCAAGCACGATACACATGCAACATTGAAAACTATGCCGGGGTAGATACAAGCGCGTTGGTTACACCACCTGTACAAGATGTTTGGCGCGTTCAAAGAAACATTTTAGCGAATGTTCCAATTTTTTTCGTGCATACAGAAGCTCCAATCATCGCTATAAAATATGTCACTCATTTGTCGCCATCACAAGGTTTACTTATTGATTCTGTTAGTTCCAGTGTGACACTTAATTTTGAAGATGGTAGTGCACGTACTGTAGGATTAACTGGGATAAACTTATCTCAACTTGAATCACCCCTCGTTAGTTATGAGATCAATGCAAGTTACGATATAACGCCAGAAGACGGTCAATCATATAGATTCACTTATACAGGCGATAATCTTGTACAAGGTTTATTGAACGAACTGTCTTATATCGATTGGGATATTTTGGAGGGTGTATCAACAAACGTAACGCCAACTATCAGCTGTATTGATCACCAAGCATCCGAGATAATTGCACTTCTAGAACAAAGATTGAATCGCGTAGAGATTTTACATCCTGAATTAGCAATATTTAATTTACCTTTAAACGAAGCGATTGAGTCGCTACCAGGGCCGCAACGTTATTCAGCTTATCGCTATCAAGCAGGTGAGATGACTAGGCATTGGGCAATTGAACGTATCAGGCGCACAGGTGAAGATACAACAAAATTACAGCTGATCCTGCAATACATAGATGAACAATGAAAATAGATGAACAATGAAAAAAAAGAAAAATGATCGAATTTATTCATTTCACAGGCATTTCAATATATTAAATGATCTCCGGCAAGGTCGGAGATCATTGAGTAGTACTTGATTTTTAACTAAACCCCCAAATGCTTTGGTTGACTTTTGGTATCTAGCTCTTCGCTTCAGTTTATCGTTATCAAGAAGAATAATATCCAAAGGCTGAGTAATTGAGCGCATTAGACGCGCAGATAAAGATACATAATGCAATATAAAGCAGTACTGACAGTGCTGAAATACTGCAAGAGCAAGGGTGCTAAGCCATTTAGATAGCTTGCTTGATGTGGAGGGGGTATTAGTTTTGTTGCTGCGCCTATTTAATTCCCGCAAGGGAATGGCAGGAACACAGACACAGGGACGTTTCAGCTAAAAATAAATACCAACTAAAAAAGCCGCATTCAAAATAATGAATGCGGCTTTGATTTAAACGTGATTTCTCTTGTTTACCCTACCAAGCCGCACTCGGGTCGTGAATTTTCTTTTCTACCAAATTATTCTGCAATACCACGTAATAAGGCATGCCGTCTCTAAATGGCGGGTAGTCTTCGCCTTGAATCAATGGCAATAAATATTCCCGGCAAGATTCGGTAATGCCAAAACCATCTTCGGTAATAAAATCACGTGGGATTTTTTGTTCGATGTTTGCTACATCAGCCAAAGCGGCTTCGCCAATTGACCACTTATAAGGGTGGTTAGATTCACGAACAATGGCCGGCATCACAGCATTTTTACCTTGCATGGCAAATTCTACTGCGGCTTTACCTACTGCATAGGCTTGCTCAACATCAGTTGCCGAAGCAATGTGCCGTGCGGAGCGTTGCAAATAGTCAGCGACTGCCCAGTGATATTTGTAACCCAGCTCATGCTTAATCATTCGAGCAATTGTCGGCACAATACCGCCAAGCTGAATGTGGCCAAAGGCATCAAATGAGGTAGAGTGAGTGAGTAATTCACCGCTATCGGTTCGGACACCTTCAGAAACGACAATTGAACAATAGCCGTGATCCTGAACGCTTTTTTGTACTTTTTCCAAAAAGCGCTGTTGGTCAAATGGCACTTCCGGGAACAGGATAATATGTGGTGCTTCGCCATGGTTCTGGCTAGCTAATCCGCCTGCGGCGGCAACCCAACCTGCGTTACGGCCCATGACTTCTAACAAAAATACTTTGGTAGAGTTTTCGCACATGGAAGCAACGTCGAAACTGGCCTCGCGAATCGATACTGCGACATATTTGGCAACGGAGCCAAAGCCTGGGCAGTTATCGGTCACTGGTAAATCGTTATCGACAGTTTTAGGAATACCGATGCACGTAATCGGATAGCCCATTTCCTTGCTCAGCAGCGAGACTTTATGTGCTGTGTCCTGGGAGTCACCACCACCGTTATAGAAGAAGTAACCGATGTCATGCGCTCTGAACACGTCAATTAAGCGACGGTAAGGCGCGATGTCTTGTAACGGGGAAGCTAGTTTGTAGCGGCAGGAGCCAAAGGCGCCGGAGGGCGTATGCTTTAGCGCGGCGATATCTTCAGCGGTTTCTAGGCTGGTATCTATCAGCTCTTCACGCAGTGCACCCAAAATTCCATTGTTGCCGGCAAAGATCTTACCGATTTTATCTGGATGCTTACGGGCTGTTTCTATAACGCCACAAGCTGATGCATTGATGACAGCTGTTACGCCACCTGACTGGGCATAAAATGCATTTTTTACTGACATTATCAAAGTTCTGCGCAGGAGATGATGGGCGGCAATATACTGCAACAACATAAAAAAATCATGCATTCCTTGTCATCTGTCAGCAACTATTCATCAACATTTCATCAGATTGTCATCTCGATTTGAGATAGAAAACCTGAATAAATCCCCACCAGCGCAGGCTAAGAGTTAATGCACACATCACTTCAATGGGTGAATTTCATCTCCGAAGCGCAAGCCTAGAAACGTTCTATGCTGCGCGATTGATTTTAAGGAATGAATAGCAGTTTTGATAAGAGAATGACTATTGCTTTAAATCAATGCCTCGCTGACATGGATCTAAGCGCTTGGGTTCAGTCTGGAACTATAAGGCTGTGCCTAAAGACGTTTCTAATTCCACCTGAGCCCTGCATTTTAAGGTGGTTTGGGTATAAGCTATTCGCTATTGATTGCTTGTTGAAAACAACCTCACGGATCGAATAGGGATAGCGATGAGAATCCACATTTTAGGCATTTGCGGTACATTTATGGGTGGTTTGGCAGTGTTAGCCAAGCAACTTGGGCATGAAGTAAGTGGTAGTGATGCCGGTGTCTGGCCGCCAATGAGCACCATGTTGGAATCCCAGGGTATTGAGTTAATGTCTGGTTACAAGCCCGAACATCTGGATCCTGAGCCTGACCTAGTGATTATCGGCAACGCATTATCGCGCGGTAACCCGGCGGTGGAATATGTTTTGGAGCGTGGGATTCGTTATATTTCTGGGCCGCAATGGCTGAGTGAAACCGTGTTACAAAAACGTTGGGTATTGGCGGTGGCTGGCACCCATGGCAAAACCACTACATCGGGTATGCTGAGCTGGTTATTGGAAGATGCTGGTTTTAATCCGGGTTATTTGATTGGTGGTGTTCCGGGTAATTTTGATGTGTCAGCCCGGTTGGGTGAATCCGATTTCTTTGTTATAGAAGCCGATGAATACGACAGTGCTTTCTTCGACAAGCGCTCTAAATTTGTTCATTACCTTCCGCGTACCCTTATTCTGAACAATCTTGAGTTTGATCATGCCGACATCTTCCCTGATCTAGCGGCGATTGAGCGCCAGTTTCAGCATTTGCTGAGAATTGTGCCCAGCACAGGCCGAGTGATTGTTGCAGCAGAAAAGAAAGCCGGTGGCCCAGCGCTAACTCGAGTATTAGAAGCCGGATGTTGGAGTGAGGTGGAATACTTTGGTTCTGACTCCAGCCAATGGCGCGCTGAATTGATGCAAGCCGATGGCAGTCAATTTAAAGTGTGGTGTGATGGTGAGTTAGTCGGCGAGGTTAGCTGGCAGCAATTTGGCCGACACAATGTTCAAAATGGATTGGCTGCATTAGCGGCGGCTCGGCATATTGGCATTCGTCCACAGCAAGCCATTCAGTCGCTTGCTAGTTTTAAAGCGCCTAAGCGGCGTATGGAATTACGCGGCACGATTAGGCAAATTGAAGTCTATGACGATTTTGCCCATCACCCGAGTGCAATCGAAACCACTATTGATGGTTTGAAGCAGCGCTTAAATAGCCGAGCTAAAACCAATGGTAATAAAGTAGGGCGGTTATTAGCAGTGTTAGAGCCCCGCTCAAATACTATGAGATTAGGTGTACACAAAAACACTTTGGCGGGCAGTTTACAGCAAGCTGATGCGGTGTTTTTATTTCAACCAGATAATATTAACTGGTCGTTGCAAGATAATATGTCAGACTTGGCTTCGGTTGAAGTCAGTGAAAAAGTTGATGAGTTAGTTAAGAAAGTTTGTCAGCTGGCGCAACCAGGTGATGCGATTTTAGTGATGAGTAATGGCGGCTTTGGTGGTATTCACCAGAAATTGCTCGATGGTTTGAGTCAAGTGATTACTATATAAAAAACCATCAGTTTATTATTAGATTAAGGTAAACAAGCACTCGCTTCTTTACCTTTTTTTATAATCATACTTTTCTAACATTTACCACGTTATCTTTATAATCCTCTTTTTTTTGTGATGCGGTTCACGTATTGCTTCTCAGCTTTCCTTCTTTACGATACACGTAGCCCTTTGAAAAAAAGCATATATTTTATTGTTTGTGACGATTCTTGAGTGCTTAATGCTTCAAGTGTTAAAAAAATTATGCTGACATATAGTTAAATTAAGTGCTTGATATAAAGTGAATTACCTTCTGGTGTAATTAATCTGCGCTTCATCAATAATTAAGTTTTGTTGAATTACTGTGTTTTTTTAAAGGCAGAAAAAACTAATGTACCCCCCGAGTGCTTGCCAATCAACCTCAAAAGCGTAAGGCGATTTTTGCCATGGGTTTAAGGTGATATAAATTATTAAAATATCACGAAATTACAGTATTGACTTGATTGTCACTGGCAAGTAAAAAAACCTCAAAGAAAATATGAATAATATCTGATTGAAAAAGATACTTTGGGGGAATATATGTCTGGAAGAATGTTTGTTCATCATCAGAAGACCGCATCGGCTCACGAATGGAAAACAGTTTCAGGGACACACCGGCACTTTAAAGGAATCATGCCAATAATAAATAAAAAAGATAGTGCAGATGGATATAATGTTTCACGAGTTTGTTTGCACGATTCCATTGGAAGAGTCATTACCGTTCTTAAAACACCTATAGAATATGATATGAAGTTTCATGGCCGAGTCGATGACATTATCGCTCTAATGAAGCGTACAGCAGATGTCATTATCTGTAATTGCAAAGATGAACACGGAAACCCAGCATCTTCAAGAATGCCAGATGTTGTTGTGACAACAACTGAAGGTGAGGATGAAAAATTGTTTTCTGCTCAAAAAGAAAGTCTCATTCCGGGTATTTATGTCAACATTTCAGAATATAAAAAAGAAAAGAACACATTAAGCTATCTAGCAAAAGGAACGGTTGATTACTTGCCTGTGTCTGCTACTCCAATTATTAATGCAGTGGTTGGCGCTGGAAGAATTGTCGCTCTTGCTAGTGTCAAAGGGTATGGATTTTATAAATATTTTCATAAAACTAAAAAAATCAACCTAGTTATTTCAGATGAACCCACGGGTGACATTTCAATCAAAATAAAACGTCAAGCAATTACTTTTACTGAATTAGCCGATGTAATGGAGGGTCTCCAAGAAGCTAAATTAAGTCGATCTTCAGATGGTGCAGCTACATTAGCTCGACGGCATACTCGGCCACTTTTTGATATCGTGATATTTGTTGCTAACAGCGGTTTGACGCATGCTTTTCAATGAAATTAACATGAAGGCTGGTTTAAGAGCGTTTTATGCTTCCTCTTTGATTTTGATAAGGGGGGATTTTGAAAAGAGAATAGCCATTAGCCATTAGTATTCAATCAATGCCTCGCCTACATGGATGTAAGTGCTTAGGTTCAGTCTGGAACGATGAACCTGTGCTTAGAAACGTTTCAAATTCCAGCTGAATTCTGCATCTTGAAGTGGTTTGGGTATACAATCTGGGCAGCTCACAAATCATAAATGGATTGTTTTTCACGCATGCTCAAGCAACAACACCTTTCAGCACTTGATGCCGTGTCGGTAGCGATTACCGGAGCATCAGGTGCCCAGTATGCCATCCGCTTGATTCAATGCTTGCTAAGCAAAGGCATTGAAGTGCATTTGATGATGTCAGATGCAGCAAAAGTAGTTATTGCCACCGAAGTCGATCCGGCGCCGCCTTCCAAGCCTGCAGATTTTGCCAGCTGGTTAATGCAACAAGCACAGCAAATGCCAGCTAGCCAAGCTAAGCCAGAATTGCTGCAGCTTTATGGCAAGCAGCAATGGACTTCACGAGTCGCCAGTGGCTCTAATGCGCCAAGAGCCATGGTAGTTTGTCCTTGCTCAACCGGTAGTTTGTCAGCCTTTGCAACCGGCGCTAGTAATAATCTTATTGAACGTGCTGCCGATGTAATGCTTAAGGAAAGAAAGCAGCTAATTATCGTACCGCGGGAAGCACCGTTTTCAGAAATCCACCTAGAAAACATGCTTAAATTAACGCGAATGGGTGCGGTGATTATTCCTGCAGCCCCTGGTTTTTATCATCAGCCGAAAACCATTGATGATTTAATAGATTTTGTCGTTGCACGAATTCTTGATCATCTACAAGTGCCCCACCAATTAACTGAGCGTTGGGGCAAATAATAAAGCTTGGTATTAAAGTAAGCCTCTCTAATAAATTGATTTTTAACGGTAGCTTTCGCTGCTGTTCTCCATTTTAAGCTGAGCCACAACTCCATCAATGGATGTGGCTCGCTTGAAGCTCAGTACTACACACAACTTACTATGCGACAAATATCGGATTGATTATTCAATGAGCCCGCGTAAAGAATCTTCAAAATCGATTACTGCAACTGGCAGACTTTCCTTTCAGTGCCAATAATCAACTATCAAAGATAGAAAGTGAGACCCTGTGTTATGGCACAGCAGAAGCCTGATCAAAAGCAATCGAAAGATAAAACGCAAGTGCTGGACATGCCGTTATTCCCCCTGCGAAGTATTCTATTTCCTGGTGGCCAGCTAGAGCTGCAAGTATTTGAGCCGAGGTATCTGAGTCTAGTAAGTGAATGTTTGCGTGAAGACCGTGAGTTTGGTGTGGTGTTCATTGATAGCGGTGAAGAAACCGGCGCACCAGCAAGTGTCCATCAGATAGGTTGTAGTGCCAGAATTTTTAATTGGGACAGTTTGCCAAATGGCTTTTTAGGTATTTCCGTGGTCGGCGGTCGTCGCTTTAAAATTATTAAAAACTGGGCTAGAAAGGAAGACTTACAAATTCGAGCAGATGTTGAATGGATTGAAGCCCCAAAAATGCCTATTCCAGAAGGCTTTGAAGGTTTGACTGAATTATTGCAGCAAGCTTTGTTGCAGAAAAATATGGAAATACCACAAGAGTGTGATGATGCTTGTTGGATGGTATTTCGAGTGGCTGAAGTATTACCGCTTTCTGATGATCAAAAACAGTCATTGTTAAACGAAGAAGATCCGCGTACCCAGTTACAACAATTGACTGATATTTTGGAAAAAACATTTAATTAACTTTGTTGATAAAAGCTCTCGAGAGCTTTTAATCGTTGCGAAAGTATTTGAAAAACTTATTAGCCAGCTTTTCCAATGGATCTAAAGGTTAGCGGTATAAGGGTCTTGAATATAATAAATACCTTGTTCATCGAAGCGCAGAACTTTATGTTACGCGTAGATTTTATAAACTTTCAGCACAATCAGACACTTTTGGAACACATCGCTAGATGTCCGATTTCGCTAGTGTTCATCAATCTACAATGTCCGGGGAAATGTTAAATTTATTAGCCCCTAACCCATGAATTATTAAAAAAATCCCCGTTGCATTATTTAATGCAGCGGGGATTTTTTTCGAGTCCAACCAAGATTTTTAACTCAGGTTAAGCTAGACAACAAATCTATCAACCAGTTTGGTTAATTGTTCAGCCAGCGCTTTTAATTCACTGCTAGAAACAATGACTTTCTCTGAACCGTCAGCAGCTTCGTTAGCGGCATCGACAATTGGCGTCAGATTGCGACTCATTTCTTCAGCAACACTACTTTGTTCTTCTGCGGCACTGGCAACCTGAGTATTCAAATCATTCAGTTTTTCAATTGAAAGCAGCATTTCTGCTAATGCAGCTTTAGCGCTATTAGCATGGTCAACACTTTCTACCGCACGGCTACAGCCTTGTTCCATCGCAGTTACTGCCTGATTTGAGCGTTGTTTTATCTGCTCAATCATTGACTGGATTTCTGAAATAGACTCTTGAGTTCTGTTCGCTAAGCTACGCACTTCATCAGCTACCACTGCAAAACCACGACCTTGCTCACCGGCACGCGCGGCTTCAATCGCAGCATTTAGTGCTAATAAATTGGTTTGTTCGGCAATGCCTCGAATCACATCAAGAATAGAATGGATATTGCGGCTGTCTTGCTCAAGCAATTGAATGACATCAGAAGTGGTTCGAAATTCTTCTGCCAAAGCTTCAATCGATTGGGTGGTGGTTTCTAGCTGTTGGGCATTGTTGACCGCCAGACTTTGGGTATCGGCCGTTGCCTGTGAAGTTTGGCTGGCATTTTGCGCCACGCTATGTGCGGTTGCCGACATTTCATTAGCTGCGGCAGCTAACTGATCAACCATTTGTTGTTGTTGGCGGACACCAGCACTAGTTTGGCTGGCGATGACAGAAGATTCATCAGCTTGAATAGTGACATGACTACTAGATTGCTTAACTTGGCGGATTAAAGGCTGAGTGTTATCTAATAATCGGTTGCAAGATTTAGCAAGTTGACCCACTTCATCTTCACTACTAACCGGTACTCGAGGTGTTAAATCACCATTAGCTACCCGATCAAGAATTTTTGCGGTAGCAATTAAAGGCGCTGCAATTTTGGCAGATACCAACCAAAGCACGACCGCAGAGGCGGCAATAATGAATAGCGACATCATCATCATTTGATATTTTGCTGCGCTGAGATCTTCTGCTACTTCTTTCTCTAACAGTTGTAGTTTGCCCAATATTGCTTGTGATGGAATGGTGATAACCACTTTCCATGGCTGAAGCTGATAACCAAGATCGATATTTCCAACTGCGGTAAAAGTGTCTTGGTCGAAAAACACGCCTAATTTATTCAGGGAAATATTTGAATAACTCTGACTAAAACGTTTGCCGATATTTTGGCTTTTTCGGTCGCCAGCAATAACACCATTATTACTGACGATAACAACTGAGCCCGAACCATCATAAAGATCTTTAGCTACATTGGTCGCTAAACTACCCAAGAAATCTAAAGAAATATCAGCGCCGGTAATACCTAAGAATTTACCTTGGCTAATAATTGGGCTGGTGATAGATGTTAGTAAGGTTTGCTTGCCCATAATGGTCCAACTGGATGGGTTAACCACACAGCTGCGCTTGCTATCTTTAGGGCATAGATAGAATTCACCATTACGCTGGCTGGTTTGACTATTAATACCTTGATCCTCATAGCTTTCCAGAATGCTTAGTGCGTAATTGCCATTGTCTTTCACCCAGAGTGGAATGAATCTGCCGCTAGCGTCATACCCTTTTTCCGCACCTTGGTTAGCGTAAAGCCCATCATAATCATCTAGTGCACCAGCTTCCCAGCCTGTATAGGTACCGAATAACTCAGGGTTGTTCGCCAGCATTTGCTTAACTTGCTGTTGAATTTCTGTCCGACGGTCTTCGCCTGGCTGCATATTTTCCCGAGTCATTGCCAAGTAGCCTGCTAAGTCACGCGATGATTTGATCGCAGTAACAAAAGGCACTTGAGTCTGCTGGGCAAGTTCAACCAGCTCCAATGACAGCGCTTCTTTAGCAGAATCTATTAATAGCTCATAGGATGCTGCAGATAGATCGCTAGTTAATTGGCTGCTTTGTTGATTGGCAAATAGTGTCAGTCCGACCGTGGCTAAAAGCGTACCGGCGACTGCCATTAAGGTGATCTTTGTTTTAATTGAACTCATGGCTTAGAAAATCTGGAGGCTTCGGGAGGCAGATCATATAGGCAGTAATTTGATATCTGGATGATTAAAGTCATTTTATTGATTCATATGTCAGTGAAATATGGTGTTTAAGCTAAAGGTTTGAATTGTCATGCCGTTAACAGATTTGCGAAGAAATTTTTGATCAATATTCAGAGTGATCTTGCGCACATAAAACCGGAGTAAATAAGATGTTTCATCAAGTTCTGATTTTCATGAAAATAGTATTTCGTTAAGTCTGGTTTTTATTGATTTCTAAACTTTAAAATCTATCTATTTTATTATGTTCGCTTGAGTTAGCGTATTTATACTTGAATTCACTAATTGAAAGACACTCCAATCATTATATTTTACCAAACGACCAAAGTTGAATGGACAGCAACCTTGAGAAGGGGCATGTTTATTGAAAGAGGCTGATTGGCATCAGGCTTGAAGCAGCTAGATCGAGCAGATGGCAAATATAATGTGTGAGGAAAAATAACAATGAAGCTGGTATTGGTCGGTGGTGGACATGCTCATGCATTGGCTGCCAGACAATTAGCCACCGGTAAATTTAGCCAGATCACTCTGGTTTCTGCACCGAGATCTACTCCCTATTCTGGTATGCTGCCAGGTCTGTTAGCTGGACATTATCAATTTGCCCAAGCCCATATCGATTTAAAAAAACTGGCTGACAAATACCAGTTTGAATTTATCGAGCAGCGAATGAGCGCCATCGATTGCCAAAATCAGCAATTAACACTAGATAACGGTCAGCAGCTCGACTGGGATTTATTGTCGCTGGATACCGGGTCAACGCCGCCGCTACCCAAATGGTTTTATCAAAACGAATCGAATAATTTGGTCAGTATTAAGCCGGTTGAAAAATTCCTTGAATGCTGGCAAACATTTTTAGAGAAGTTAAAACAACAGCCGCAATGGAAAGCCAAGATTGCAGTGATTGGCTCCGGTGCTGGCGGGATAGAAACGTTACTGGCTTTGCAATATGAGCTTTCCCAGCGTTGGCCAGGGCGAGAATTTGAATATTGCTTAATTTATCGTTCGAGTAACGTATTGGCAGGTCACTGCTCGGCAGTTCAATCGCGTATGGCGAAATTACTGCGTCAGCGACATATTCACCAGGTGAGTGGTTTTGCACTTAAACAAGCTGAGCCAGATAAGCTGATTGCTGAAGATGGGCGATCAGAACTGGTCGATTTTTCTGTGGTGTGTACCGGTGCTAAAGCACCATCTTGGGCAACCGATAGCGAATTGGATACCTGTGAACGCGGCTTTGTTCAAGTGAACCAACATCTTCAATCTACTTCTCATCCCAAAGTATTTGCTGCGGGTGATATCGCCAGTATCTACCCGATATCACCGCCTAAAGCAGGTGTTTATGCGGTTCGTCAGGCACCGATATTGACTGAAAATCTCAAGCAAATGGCGGTTGCTGGAAGTGATGTTTCGCTAAATAATAGCGAGTCAGAGTTGGCGGTTGAATTATCGGTTAAATTGGAGAGCTATCAGGCGCAACAACACTTTTTAAGCCTGTTATCCTGTGGTGATCGTTATGCGATTGCCAGTTGGCGTAACCTTGCTTTGCAGGGGCGCTGGGTTTGGTATTGGAAAGATTATATCGATCGAAAATTCATGAATCAGTTTCCCGGTACACGGCTTTAGAAAAAGGAGATAACTTTGTTTAAGTTCAAACGCATAATGGCGGTGTTAGCCATATCATTAATGCCAATTCTATTTAGCCATTCTGCATCTGCCAGTGATACCAATAAACAGGTTTTACTACTCGATGTCAGAACGCCAGGGGAGTTTTCCCAGAGCAATTACCCAAAAGCGGTCAATTTAGATTATCGACTGGTGCCACAGCAGTTAATGTCGATGGTTGAAGACAAGAATCAGCCAGTACTGATGTATTGCAGAAGTGGCCGCAGGGCATCGGTTGCAAAGCAGCAACTAGAAGCGATGGGTTTTACTGATATTCGTAATTTGGGTGGTTTGCACGAAGTAGTGGCCTTGTGTGAAAAGAGCGCAAAACCAATTAATGTCTGTTCACCAAAGCAGCTTGAGCAATTGTCTCGCTAGCTTTTATATCCAAGCAGAATATAAAAAACCATAAGGCAGGAATGCGTTATGGTTTATTTATATGGACGTAATGCATGCCGCAAGGAGGCAAGATGCGGTGCTCGATTTGTCTGTTGTATTATTTAAGGTGTTATATCGCTTTCTTTAATGAGCTGCTTTC
Source organism: Pelagibaculum spongiae (assembly GCF_003097315.1). Lineage (NCBI taxonomy): Bacteria > Pseudomonadati > Pseudomonadota > Gammaproteobacteria > Oceanospirillales > Pelagibaculum > Pelagibaculum spongiae. The sequence goes on along the minus strand of NZ_QDDL01000010.1, from coordinate 96,590 downwards.
GCCAAATTGCTTAAACCAGCGAAGCAAATCAGCAAATTGGTCATTCTGAGCTGCCGGGTGCGTTAGCATATTGATGTGGTCATAATCTTGTCCATGGCCGAACTTTTTTCCGTAGAGCTTTAACTCAGTTTTCCCTTTACCCGACTCTTTAATAAAGCGTCGAATATCTCTTGGTCTGGCAATCGCAACATCTTTAGTGCCGGCAATATGCAGTGTTGGCGGCAAGGCGGTGTTGATTAATGCAGCGGCGTAATCAAAACCATCGTCAGAATCTACCCATGGATTTTGTTTGACCCATTGCACGCTCTGCTGCAACGACTTCAATGTCTCATCGTCAGAACCTACCTTGAGCTTTCTGGCGGGTAAGTAACCGTGTTTACGTGCCATTTTCGGTAGCACCCGATTCCACATTAAATTTGCAACGATGTACCGTTTAGGGTGCCAGTTAAATATGCTGCGTTTCACGCCAAAATAGGCACAAGCTTTAATTTTGGATATGTGATCTGGGTTGCGAGCGAGAAAGCAGTTTAGTAATACACCGCCCCAGCTATGACCAATCCAATATTGTGGCAAACCCGGATGGCGCTGTTCTATTTCGGCCAGAAAAGCTGGAATGTCTTCAATGATTGCCTCTGTTTGGCCGTAACTACTTTTGGAATTAATCGCAGGTAAGCTATCACCCCGTCCTCGAAGGTCGGCAATATAAACCTGAAAACCTTGCCGAGCTAACCAAGGACCGAGGCCTTTGTTGGATTTGGTATAGAATATTTTTCCGTTCTCGACAGCACCATGCAACATAAAAACCACTGGCTTTTTGTGATTGTTATCATCGACATAGATATGCCGCATATGCAGAGTTTGCTGGTCGGAAAAGGCGATGCTGACGGACTTCTGATGGACTGCATTCATGGTAATTTTTTATGTTTTTTGGTTTACCTGTTGCCGAAAGTTACGGCTTTATAATGGTTTTGACAAGTAGGAGCGCATGATTGATCGCTTGGAGGTAGCACAAATAGAATGCTAATCGAACTGAATTTAAGCGCTAAGGAGGTGTTTCAAAAAATGTTGTCTGTGTTGGATAATTACGCAGAAGGAATACTGACTTTCAGATCTTTATTGACTGATTTTTTGAGATATTTTTGTAATTCAGGTTGTGACAACGGACGACTAAAATAATAACCTTGAATCAGGTTGCAGCCGAGTGCTTCGAGGAAATTTACTTGGTCTAGCGTTTCAACACCTTCAGCAATGGTATCTATGTGCAGCTTGTTTGCCATGGCGACAATAGCGGTAACGATTGCCGCATCGTCATCACAACTAATCAGGTCATCGACAAATGACTTATCGATTTTTAGCTGGTCAATTGGGAAGCGTTTTAAATAGCTAAGCGATGAATAACCGGTACCGAAATCGTCAATGGCAATTTTAAAGCCATAGTCATGCAACGTGTTTAGGGTGTCGATTGATTCTTCGACGTTGGCCATCACAATGCGTTCGGTTAATTCCAGCTCCAGTAGCTCTGCTGGCACATCGAATTCACGCACTGCATTGATCACAATATCGGCAAAATTACTGCGATTAAACTGCTGGCTCGCGATATTGACTGACACCGAAATTCTATAGCCAGTGTCCATCAATAAACGAATCTGGCGGCAAGCCTCGCTGATTACCCAATCACCAATGGTGGTGATATGACCATATTGTTCTGCCAGCGGAATAAAATGACTAGGCGGAATAAAATGACCTTGACTATCCTGCCAACGCAGTAGCGCTTCCAGCCCGATTATTTGCCCAGTGTTAGCATTAACTTGCGGCTGGTAATACAACTCAAACTGTTGCCGGTTGAGGGCAGTTGCCAGCTTGTTAGACAAGGTTAAAGTGTCTAGTGGGTGTGATTGCATACCATCGTCATAAACCACCGCACGACGACGACCTTGCTCCTTAGCTTGATAAAGCGCGACATCGGCAAATTTAAGTAATTGAGCGGCATCGCGAGTCTGATCTGGTGCGTAGCTAATGCCAGAACTGAATGACTGAATAATTTCGTGGTTGCCAACAAAAAATGGTTTGCTGAAGGCGCGTTCTAATCTTTCAAGAAGCGCATTAACTTGATCAAGGTGCGGTAGGTGATCAAGCAGTACCGCAAATTCATCGCCGCCAAAATGACCCACTAATACTGTGTTGTCGACTTCTTTGGCGAACTGGTTGCCATATTCACGGGCATGGGTATTTAAACGAGAAGCAATTTGCCTCAGTAGCTGATCGCCAATACTGTGGCCAAGGTTTTCATTAATTCGTTTAAAGAAATCCAGTCCGATCAGAATAATCGCAGTTTGCCCGCCAGAAACAGAAATTCTTTCCAGTGCTTCACGAATGCGATCGATGAACCGTTCCCGGTTAGGTAGGCGGGTTAATGTATCGTGTGAACTTTGATATTCCAGCTGTAGGTTTCGACTGGCGATCATCTGTTCCAGTCGACGATTTTGCTGTTTGATTAGCTGGTAGCGTTGGTTAATTTCCAGAGCATGGCTGCAACTTTGCATAATTAATGTCAGCAAGCGACGGCTGTTTTTACCGAAAGCTTGGCCGGGAGGTAGCAGGGCGATTAACAAACCATGGGTATTTTTACCGGATCGAATTGCATGTAACAGCAGTCGGCGACCTTGTAATTCTTTAGCAATAAAAGGCTCATCCATTTTCAGAGCCCATGCAAAATCGCCCGACTCAATTAACATGTCGCCACAGCGTTCAAATATCACTTGGCGTGATGCAGGCTCGCAGTAAGTTAATTGAAAATCAGCTTGCCCTTCTTCAAGGCCGAAAAAAGCCAAGCCAGAAAAATCGGCTAGCTCGTATAAAAAACCGCAAGCTGTTAAAAACAGATCTTCTGGCTTTGCATCATGGCTGATTCGTTGAAAACCATGGCCAACACGTGACAGTAAATCCCAGGCATGTTGGTGCCAGCGCTCGCTAGCCTCCAAATGGCCGAGTTTATCTTGTAGGTCTTGCTGTGCTGGCGTTTTGTCAGTCATATATGATTTAGTCGTTCAACCCCTGTAAAAAAAGATCGCTTATTGCTTCGAACTGTTGATAACTTCGTTTTAGAATTTCTTCTAGTGAAGCTTCAGATAAATTCATTTTTTGCCAACTTACTGGATTTAATGTGGGCGCAGCGTTTTCTCCGCAATTACCCCAATTTAACAAGTGCGATAACCACTGCGCACAATGCAGTAGATGCACTGATACTTCATCGAAATCGTCCGTTTGATATTGATAGGCAATGGCTTTAATTTGCGGTTCAGTCAAATGCCAATGACGTAAAAGCTGCTCTGCTAGCTGGCAATGGTTAAAACCTAATTGCTGATGTTCCAGTTGATGCAATGGTTGGCCGCTATGTTTTAACGACTCAAGAAGAATTGCGCTGTGATCTGGGCACAGATTAAACAGCACTAATCGACCAATGGACGACATCAAGCCTGTAAGGTAATAACGCTCAATACTCGCTAACCGAGAATGAATTGCGAGGTTTCGACTAATCAAGGCAACCGATAAACTATGTCGCCAAAAATCACCCAAACTGAGCGGGCCATTATTAAATTTCTTGGTGGCGTCAATCACGCAATAAATTAATGTAATTTCTCTTAGCTGGCGCATGCCTAAACGGCTAATTGCACTAGTGATGGTATCAACTGGACAGCCAATAAATAATGCTGAATTTGCCAGTCGCATTACTCGACCCGCGAGTAGTGGGTCGTGATTGATGATTTCGGCCAGCACGTCAAAATCGGTATCGTTAGCGCGCAGTGCAGTATCGAGTTTGTGATAGGTATCAGAAAAAGCTACCAACCGACTGCCTTCGATGACTAATTGATGAAGCGATGGTTGAACGGTTTCAGACATTAGGAAGCAGCCTCTTTCAGTAATTGATTTTCAATCACTCGAACCGCCATACGAACTTCACTGCATAACACATCGTTATGCCGTAATCGTTGGCGAACTTGCTGCTGAACCTTAAGAGCGGTTTCACGGATTTTCTGGTCTGGCGTGGCGTGAACTACCCGAATAGAAGGCTGATCCTGACTGAGAATCTCAATTTGTCCGATGCCCCAAGCCTTCAAAGTTCTGAGGTTGCTGGGACATAATTTGCTACCGGCCTTTAGCAGCTTTCTGCCATCCAATGTGGCAACGTCTTTAGCGCAAACCATCCCTGCTTCAAGATCTCGGACCGAGACTATTCTCATGCAATACTTCCCGAATCCCATTGACTGCTAACAACTACCTGGAACGAAAGAGCGTTTGCACGGCTGACATATGTCAGCTCAATTAAACTGACCAGGATAGCGCAGCAGCAATATGCTGGCATAAATTTAGTGATTCAATCATATATGAAGCTTATGAGGGATGCATTGTCGGCCGATTGACGGGCATCATATCAGTGCACCTGTATACCCAAACCAACTCAAGTTGCAGGGTGCAGACCTCGAAGTGACTTGGATATAAGTTAATCAGTTTGCACCGGCTGGCAATGCTGACATAAACCATGAATTTCGACGATGGCACCACTGGTTTTGAAGTTTTGCGACTGTGCATATTGCTTAAGAGATTCAGGTAAATCGGGAATATGTATTTCCTGAACCCGTTTGCAGCCGCTGCAAATCATTAACTGAAAATCGCTACTTTCATGTCGGCAATCACAACGGGTGAAAGCATTCATCGAAGACACGCGATGAATCAGCCCTTGCTCAAGCAAAAAATCTAGTGCGCGATATACGGTAGGCGGTTTTGCCGAAGGATCATCTTTTTGTAGTTGTGCCAATAAATCATAAGCGCTAACCACGTGATGATTTTGCCAAATCAGTTCAAGAACCCTACGACGAGCAGCGGTAAACCTCGCGCCTGATTCACGACAGACTTTTTCTGCCCGCTGCAGTGCAGATTCAATGCAATGCTGGTGATTATTGTTGATACAAGGTGTCGACATAGATAAATAAACTGAGAAAATAATCAAATCAATGGAGCAAAGTCTCTGACAATCTCTAGCTGGTGTCCACTTCAGTGATCATTCGAGCAGATAATCGGCGGTGAATCATATTAGGCGTGGCCTGACCATTGATGACTTTGATGAAGCTGTTGAATTGCCTCAGTAGTCATCCAATGATCTGTTCGATCATACATGCATTAACAACCAAAAATTAACAGTTAATCACTTGTTTCTGTTATCGATTGCAAATGCTTATGATAATATCGCCCGTCTCTAGCGCAGAGGTGCATTACTGGTATTCAGCACCTGTATAAGCAAAGAATCAACGCAGTTTATGAGGAGATCGCAATGAATCCGCAAGTGGGTATTATCATGGGGTCGACCTCTGATTGGGACACCATGCAGCATGCTGAATTGATGTTGAATGAAATGGGCGTGAGCTGTGAAGTGAAAGTGGTATCGGCACATAGAACGCCGGATCTGTTGTTTGAATATGCAACGACTGCTGCTGATCGTGGCATTCAGGTAATCATTGCTGGTGCCGGTGGCGCTGCACATTTACCTGGAATGGTGGCGGCCAAAACCCACCTTCCTGTGCTGGGTGTTCCGGTTCAATCGAAGGCTTTGAAAGGCATCGACTCTTTGTTATCTATTGTGCAAATGCCAAAAGGTATTGCAGTCGGTACTTTGGCAATCGGAACCGCGGGTGCGGCAAATGCGGGTATTCTAGCCAGTCAGATTGTGGCGTTAAATGACGCGGTGGTGACTGAAAAATTAAAAGCATTCCGCAAGCAACAAACTGAAAACGTATTATCTATACCTGATCCTCGAGAGATGTAACCGCAGGCTTGTGCTTAATCAATTCGTTGATTAATTGATATGCAAAACATGTGTGCTTAATAAGCAGTACAGGGTTTAAAGATAATGAAAATCGGTATTCTTGGTGCCGGCCAACTTGGCCGAATGATGGCTTTGGCGGGCATTCCGCTAGAGCATGAATTTTATTTTTATGGTAATCCTGCCAGTGCGCCCGCGGCAGTTGCTGGGCAAGTGTTTGATGAAAAGGATCCATCAGCACTTGATGCATTTATAAAAGCATCTGATGTGATTAGCTACGAAAGTGAAAACATCAATGCGGAGCTAGTCCAAAATATCGAGCTGAAGAAGCCGGTATTTCCTTCTGTAAAATCTCTACGTTTTTCCCAGCACCGCCTGACTGAAAAAAATCTGTTTCGTGAATTAAATATTCCGGTGGCTGATTTTTATAAAGTAGAAAGCCTAGAAGAATTAAAAGGTGCGATTGCTCAACTGGGCCTGCCTATTGTTTTGAAAACCACCACCATGGGCTATGACGGTAAAGGTCAGGCGGTAATTAAAACAGCAGCAGATATCGGTCCTGCATGGCAGCAATTAAAAGGTAATCAATTGATTGCTGAAGCTTTCGTTAATTTTCAGCGAGAGCTATCGATTATTGCCGCTAGAAATGCCAAGGGTGAACATGTTTTTTATCCGCTAGCAGAAAATAGCCACCGCGACGGTATTCTTCGGTTAACTCAAGTGCCTGCTCCGGGCGTGAGTCAGCAGCTACAACAGTTGGCTGAACAGCATATTTGTAGCCTGCTTGATCAACTGGACCATGTCGGTATTTTAACTCTGGAGTTGTTTGATACCGGGCTTGAAGGTGACCAAGCTTTAATTGCCAATGAAATGGCGCCACGGGTGCATAACTCCGGCCATTGGAGTCAACAAGGTGCTGAGACTTGCCAGTTTGAAAACCATATTCGAGCAATCTCAGGTTTGCCATTAGGAGCCACCAATTGCCGACATCCTTTGGCAGCGATGATCAATATCATCGGCAAAAAAGGTGATAAGAATCTGGTGTTATCTGAACCAGCTGCGCATTTGCATTTATATGGTAAAAGCGAGCGAGCTAATCGTAAACTCGGTCATATCAACCTAGTTGCCGATGATGCTACGCATATGCAGCAGTTGATCAGCAAGTTTGATGGGTTTATGCAAGAGTGTGGAGAGTAGCCAGTAAGCGCTATTTAACTCGCAAGGCCTGTATTAAATAAAAACCGAAATCCTGTGGTGGGGTTTCGGTTTTTTTATTTCAGTAGTTGGTGTTTGTGAAAGTACGGCTGGTTTTAACTGGCTTAAATGTAATTAATTGGCGCAAGGGTTTTGGCTAGTATCATTTCGTTGAATGAAACTTTGGCATTTACCTGTAAATAATAGCGAGAAAATTCTCTAGCGCTATGTGTTTATATGTCGGCATATACGGCTTGCTTATGCACTTATGATACGAATCCGTGTGCATAATGTCTGTTAAATAGTGCAACAATTAATATCTAGCTTAAGAAAAATTGTATGCAAGTACTTCTTCTAGGGAAAAGAAATGGCTCTCATTTCTAGCGATAGTGTCACTCAGTAGTGTCAGCATCATTGGATAGTCGGCTGTTGTCGGATTGATTGCTTGAAAGCCTTGTTGTTTTACTATGACTCTATTGGCAACACTGTCATCAATAAGTACTACTTCTCCTGGCAATGTATCATTCGCCTGCAAGTAAGTTTTTAAAATGATGGCTGCTTTGGCTTTAGCATAATCAAGTATTTGTATTTGTGCTGTATTAGAAGGATCGACCTTAACTGGCGATTGAATATTGCATGCAAAAACTATTTCTTTTGTACCACTAGCTTCAAGGTCATTTCGATTATAGAAGCTGGCCTCATAAATTTTTTTGGTGATTTCTTCAGAGTGGATAGAAAACATTTTTAAAATTGCACGTTTGGCAGAGGCCTCTTCATACAATCCAGCAGTAATGAAATGTAAATGAGAATTCTGCAATGTTGAATTGAAAAAATTCAGATGTTCAAAAGTATACAAAGGAAATACAGCGTGTTGTGTTTTCTTTGTAGAAATAGGTGTGTAAACCATGCAGGTTTTTGCTTGTTGGTGAGCTGAAAGTTTTTCTAAGCCTCCTTCAATAGCAAATAAAGTTAGGTCAAGATCAAAAAAAACATGCCACATTTTAGGTTCCTTTTACTTGATTTGTTGCTGGCCGGTAGCGCTCATTCCATCTAGTATTTGCCGCATTCCTATATTTTATTTGTGGCAAGTAAGATAATTATTTTATTTTAAAATCAGCCCAGAATATAAATAGGGATATTTAGTGTTTCATTGCTGACAGATATTAATATTCCATTACTGACAGATATTAATATTCCATTACTGACAGATATTAATATTCCATTACTGACAGATATTAATTTTCTATTGCTGACAGGTGTTTGTTGTGTTGTTTTCTTAATAATTTAAAGAGTGAAATATATAAAATTATAATTTTCGCGATTGAATTTACACGAACAAACAGAACAGTTCTACCCCTAGCTATTGAACTGGCAAATGCCACAAGAGCAAGGCCGTCGGCATTAAATATTTTGCCATATATCTTTTTTTTGAAAGATTATCAAAGTAAATTAAAAGGGTGAGCGCTTGAGGAAATTGAGAAGATCACAGCAGCAAGAAGAACTGAATGATTAAGTCAGTAAGTCCTATGAGGTGATTTATGGTGAAGCTGAAAAGAGAGATGTGGATCTGATTGTCATTGGCACCCATTCTAAAAATGGGTTGAGTCCACTGCTGGGTTCAGTCGCTACTAGTGTTGTGAATTATGCTAAATATGATGTTTTGTTAGTAAGAATCTAGCGCTGTTTTTGCCAGTTTGATGAAATATTCTGGCTTGCCGGATTTTATGTCGAACTGTGCTTGTTAAAAAATGGGCGCTATTTGATACGGCTTATTTCTTTCTTAAATCAAAAAACTTCAACGAATAACCTCGATCTTGGTAGAACTTCCAGTTTTGTCTCAGCTTGGGGCGAATTTCGTTATCTTCTGGAATGATTTCGATATTGCGCTGAAACTGGCTGAAGAATAGCGGCAAGTTAGTGCTGAGATTAATTAAAATATCGGCTTGAGTTTCAGGGCGTTCAACGCAGCCAATCACTACCGGGCTTTGTGGGTCGTGGGATATATATCGCTCATGCGGCACAAAACTACCGGGCTTGAAGCTCCACAGTAGATCATCCATTTCTCTGGCTTGTTGTTCTGACTGAGTGTGTAAATAAACACGCTTACCTTGTTGTACCGCTTTCTCGGCAATTCGACAGGCATATTGCATTCGAGCCTGTTGGTTATCTTGTGCCAGAAGGTAAAAGGTAATTTCAGTCATTGCGCGGGGCCTGTTAGAAAAATGAGGTGCGACTTAAAGCAGCGGTTTTGGCGTAAAGCTAATGTCAGCTGCAGTGATTACCGCAGCTGACATTGTGCAGAATTAATCCTGCTTAACTTGGGCGCGGTTCATAACGTATTGAGTCAACATTTGAACGGGGCGGCCAGTGGCGCCTTTTTGTGCGCCTGATTTCCATGCGGTGCCTGCGATGTCCAGGTGCGCCCAGTTGTACTTCTTGGTGAAGTTCGACAGGAAACAACCGGCAGTGATGGTACCTGCAGGACGACCACCGATGTTAGCCAGATCAGCAAAGTTAGACTTTAACTGCTCGTGGTATTCATCCCACAAAGGCAAACGCCATGCGCGGTCACCGGTGTATTCACCCGCATTCAATAAGTCATGTGCCAGTGGGTTGTGGTTAGCTAGAACCGCAGAAGCCACGTGACCCAGAGCCATGATGCAAGCGCCAGTTAAGGTTGCGATGTCGATAACCGCTTCTGGCTGATATTTTTCAACCCAAGTCAGGGTATCGCACAGTACCAAGCGGCCTTCAGCATCGGTATTGAGCACTTCGATGGTGATGCCAGCCAAGGAGGTGACGATATCACCTGGCTTGCTTGCGTCGCCGCCCGGCATGTTTTCAGCCGCAGCAATAACACCGACCACGTTAATTGGCAGATTCATTTCAGCGATTGCTTTCATAGTACCGAATACCGAAGCGGCACCGCCCATGTCATATTTCATTTCATCCATGCCAGCGCCTGGCTTGAGTGAAATTCCGCCGGAATCAAAAGTGATGCCTTTACCAACCAAGACAATCGGTTTTTGACCTTCAGGGCCTTGCATGTGCTCCATCGCGATCAGCTTGCCTTCTTCCTTACTGGCGCGAGAAACAGAAACAAACGCACCCATCCCCATTTTTTCCAGCTCAGGCTCTGAAATAACTTCAGTCTTGATGCTGTCATAAGTAGTCGCCAGTTCAGTTGCCTGATCTGCTAAATACTGAGGGGTACAAATGTTACCCGGCATATTAGCCAGATCGCGAGTCAGGGTCATGCCTTGGCTAATTGCCTGGCCTTCGATGATCGCTTGCTCGCCAATTTTTAATTCAGCGCGAGTAGGAACCGTCATCACCATTTTGCGTAATGGGCGACGAATATCGGCTTTCTTGCTTTTCAGCTGATCGAAACGATATAAGCTGTTTTCTGCGGCTTCTACTGCGGTACGCACTTTCCAGTGAATGTCGCGGCCTTTAACATTAAGGTCAGTTAGGAAGGAAACTGCTTCCATAGAGCCAGTTTCATTCAGCTGGGCGATTGTTTTGGTGATAATCTCCCGGTATTGTGCGTCGTCCAGATCACGTTCCTTGCCACAGCCGACCAGTAATACACGGTCGCACAGGGTATTAGGAACATTGTGCAGTAATAGCATCTGTCCGGCTTTGCCTTCCAGATCGCCACGGCGCAGAATATTGCTGATAAAACCGCCGCTGATTTGATCCAGCTGCTCGGCTACTTGGGAAAGACGGCGAGGTTCGAAAACACCTGCAACAATACATGCTGTACGTTGCTTTTCAGGACTGCCACTTTTAACACTAAATTCCATGATAATTCACTCCGGTATTGTGTTCCGGTTTACATAATGCCCGGTATCTTGCCACAAGCTGTCAGCTCCGGCGATTGAATTGTTGGTAAATCAGACAGAATTGAGCCATTTGAGTGCTCAGGGTTCAAAATAGCAACTTTTGATGAAACTGATACAACGTTACCTACTGCTTGAAATCCTTCAAACCCTTGCGGCTTTGACCATGGTTTTGATGATGATTTTCGTCAGCGGCCGCTTCGCCAGTTACCTAGGAAAGGTTGCCGCTGGAGAGATGGACGGTCAGCTGGTGGTTTCCCTGTTGGCCTTTAAAGTGCCCGGTTATTTAGCCGCGGTGCTTCCTATTGCTATGTTTTTAGCCGTTTTATTGGCGTTGGGTCGGTTGTATGCCGATAGTGAAATGGCAGCTCTGCGCGCCTGTGGTCTGAGTGATCGACAGCTATTAACTTCGGTGGGTTTAAGCAGTATTCCTGCGGTCGTTATCTGCTTTATGTTGACCTTCTATGCCAAGCCTTGGGCCGAAAATGCTGAAGAGTATTTGCTGGCTGAAAATAGTGCTCAATTACCTTTGGCTAATATGGAGTCATCGAGTTTTCTTGAGCCAGCCCCCGGCCAAGCTTTCTTTGCCGAAACTATTTCTGGTGATCAGAAAAATTTTGGTGATGTTTTTATTGCCGATTTATCGGATCCGAATGCGCCCAGTATTGTGATGGCACCTAAAGCCAGCTGGCAACAATCTAAAGCAGGCGATAGTTATTTGTCTTTGGAAAATGGTAATGCCTGGCAAGGCGTGGTCGGGCAATCTGATTGGTTAATTACCCGCTACCAGCAATATGGAATCTGGCTGGATGCACCTTTAGATGCGGGTGCTGATTTGTCGGTTGAAGGCATGAATGTCAATCAGTTGTTAAGCAGCCATACCAATGAAGCAACGGCTGAATTTCAATGGCGAATAGCCCAGCCGCTTTCTTTGTTGTTGCTAGCATTGCTGGCAATTCCATTGAGCGAGATTCGACCGCGGCAAGGGCGTTTTGCCCGAATGTTCCCAGCCATTCTGGTGTATATCGTTTATTCCAATATTCTCAGCGTGGCTCAGGTTGCAGTTGAAGAGGGGCAGATTGCAGCATGGCCCGGTATGGGCTGGGCATTTTTGCTACTGCTGCTGTTTATTAGTTGGAGTTGGCGAAAATCAATGGGGCGGATGTTTTCAAAACAATTACCCCATGCTGTCACAGGGGCTAATTCATAATGTTTAAGCTGCTGAATATATATATTGGTAAACAGGTCATAGCCGCGACTGTTATGGTTTTGCTTGGCTTGCTGGCGCTAGAAACGCTGTTTTCAGTAGTACGTGAGCTCGATGATGTTGGCCAGGGATCCTACGGCTATAGCGAAGTGGCACAGGTGGTGTTGGCTGGTTTGCCTGCCAAAATTTATGAGTTGTTCCCCATGGCGGGTTTAATGGGCGCATTAGTTGGGTTAGGTGCGCTGGCGACCAGCTCAGAATTAACTGCAATGCGCGCCGCTGGCATGAAGCTGAGCCAGTTGTTGTGGGCGGTAATGCAAGCGGCAATCCTTTTAATGGTTCTGGCGACTGCTCTGGGTGAAGGTGTGGCACCTTATGCGCAAAGATTTAGTGATGAATTGCGAGCAACATCCCGCCAGCAGGTTGATGAATTAACCCGCGGTAGCAGTTTATGGTTCCGCGAAAAAAATGAATTTGTATTTGTTCAGCGAGTGGAATCAGAGCGGCAACTAGAAAAAATCTGGCGATTCAAATTAGATCAGGACGGCAAGTTAGTTGAAGTGTGGCAGGCTGACCGGGCATTGCGCACCGGAAGTGACTGGGCACTTCGCAAGGTAAAATGGACATTTCTTGGTTCAGACAGTGCCGAAAGTGGTAAGCGAGAAAGCGTACCGTGGAATACATCGCTAACGCCGAAAACCTTATCTGCCATGTTGCTTGATCCATCGTTAATGAATGCGCGGGATTTAAATCGCTATTTACGATTTGCCCAAGAAAACGGTCTGGAATCGTCTCGCTATGAATTGGCTTTTTGGCAGAAAATTTCACAGCCCTTAGCAACATTAGTAATGATTTTTCTGGCGACACCATTTGTTTTTGGCCCCTTGCGCAGCAAACCTATGGGGCAAAGGCTGGTCGTTGGCATTTTGCTTGGCTTCGGTTTTCATATGGTCAACCGAACCTTTGGTGCAGTGAGTCTGGTGTATGGTTTGCCCGCTCCGGCTGGCGCCTTGTTGCCCTCATTTTTGTTTTTAGCCATGGCAGTATTTATGCTGCGGCGAGTGAGATAAAGATTAAAATTAAAATCTAAATCGATAAATAAAAATCCGCTGCTTCTATCAGATATAAACGATAGGAATAGCGGATTTTTTTTGGCTCTTGTTAATTAATCTAAATGAATTAATCTCCGTTGGCTATTGTGCATCGGCAAGCTATCAGCAGTGTTTTTGCCGATTTTGCCATATAAGAAAAAGCTGCCAAGGATAATAAAATGCAATTTGACCAATATCTAAATCAAGCTCGAGAGGGTGGGGCGCAACAAATTGCTGCAAGTTGGGGGCAAGGGCGCACCACTTTTGGCGGTTTGTCTGCGGCGATTACCCTGGAATCTATTTCTTCAATTGAAGCTAAAGCAGAAAATGGTGGCAAACGACTGCTTCGTTCGCTAAATGTGAATTTCTGCGGCCCATTAATGGTTGAGCAGCCTTTTGAATTAGAGCATCAGCTATTGTCCGAGGGAAAATCCATTTCCCAGCGTACGGGTCAGGCCATCCAAAACGGCAGGGTGGTTACTCAGGTGGTGGCTTGTTATGGCGCTTCCAGAGATTCCGATATTGCGGTACAGGCTGAAAGGATTTCGTTAATCGAGCAAGGTGTTGTTGGGCCAGGGCAGGGAACAAAGCTGGGTTATATTGCTGGCGTCACGGCAGAATTTGTTCAGCATATAGATTTCAGCTTAATTAAAGGCGGATTTCCATTTTCAGATTGTCAGGAAACTGTCATGGAAGGTTGGATGCGTTTTTCCAGCGCGCCGGATGAATTTCATGATTCGCATTTAGCAGCATTAATTGATTCATGGCCACCGGTAGTAATGCAGATGATGAAGCGCCCGGGGCCTGCAAGTAGCGTTAGCTGGAATTTAGAATTAATGCAGCCGCTGCCAAAAATTGAACCAGAAGAATGGTTGTTTTATCAAGCGGTGATTAAGCAAGCGGCTAATGGCTATGCTCATACTGATTCGAGAGTATATAAAGCCGATGGCACTTTGCTGGCTTTGTCGCGCCAGCTAGTGACGATTTATGATAAAAAACAAATCAAATAGATATATAACCCGGTTGTTTCTGGTTTTAGTTACCTGAAACGACCGGGCTACCAATAATTAATTACTTCAGCACTTCACAAATAGTCTGACAGAGCGTTTTAATATCCTGGTCGCTCATTATGTAGGCAGGCATAATATAAACCAGCTTGCCAAATGGGCGCACCCAAATACCTTTTTCAATGCAGGCGGGTTGAATTGTTTTCATGTCGACCGGCTGTTTCATTTCAATCACACCGATAGCACCGATTACTCGAACATCTGCTACGCTCGGGTTTTCTCTAGCGGGTGCGAAGTGTTTGAGCATTGCCGATTCCAGCCTTAGAATATTGGCTTGCCAATCGGATTCAATTAATAGCTGCAAGCTAGTATTGGCAGCTGCACAAGCTAATGGATTACCCATAAAAGTTGGGCCGTGCATAAAGCAGCCAGCTTCACCATTGGAAATAGTGTTGGCAACATCAGTGGTGGCTAAAGTTGCCGCCAAGGTCATGGTGCCGCCGGTTAGTGCTTTACCGAGGCATAAAATATCTGGGCTGATATTGGCATGCTCGCAGGCAAACATTTTTCCGCTGCGGCCAAAGCCAGTGGCAATTTCATCGGCAATTAACAGCACGTCAAATTCATTGCATAAATCACGCGCGCGCTTTAAATATTGCGGATGATAAAAACGCATACCTCCAGCACCTTGAACAATTGGCTCAACAATCAATGCGGCAATATGTTGGTGGTGCTGCAAAAGAATTTGTTTTAATGAATCTATATCTGATTCATCCCAAGGTTGCTCTGGAGTGATTTGTGGTGCATCGGCAAAGAAATGTTGCTGTAAATTATTAGCAAAAATATGGTGCATTCCAGTCACCGGGTCGCATACCGACATGCAGCCAGATGTATCGCCATGATAACCGTGGCGCAAACTGACTAGCTTATGTTTTTCTGCTTTTCCTTTGGCTTGCTGATATTGCAGCGCCATTTTTATTGATACTTCTACTGCAACCGAACCTGAATCTGCCAGAAAAACATGGTTCAAACCTTCAGGTGTCAAATCGACCAATTTTTGTGCTAGCTGAATGGCCGGTTCATGGGTTAGGCCGCCAAACATTACATGGGCCATTTTTTCGGCTTGCTGCTGAATGGTTTTTATTAATTCTGGGTGGCCGTAGCCATGAATGGTGCTCCACCAAGATGACATGCCATCTATCAATTGGCGGCCATCAGCTAATGTTAGGCGAACCCCTTTGGCCGACTCGACTGGCCAGACATCGGCAGGTTGAGTCATGGATGAATAAGGGTGCCAAATATGTTGGCGATCAAATGCCAAAGCAGCATCAAGGTCGTTTTTAAAAGAAATTGGTTGCAATGGAAGATCGCTCTTTTGAGTGTGCTAGAAATTAAATCTATTTGAATTGCTGCGGCTGGAAATCGTCGAGTAAGATTTGTTTGTACTTGGAAATATGCGGGCATCTTGGCAGGTAATTACTCCCAGCTCCCATGCTTTTTGATGACATATATTTCGGTTCTGGAAATCGTCATCCCAGCATCCTGATGACATACATTCCATCCCATCCCTGGAAATCGTCATCCCAGCATCCATGCTTCCTGATGACATACATTCCATCCCTGGAAATAAAAAAGGGCAGCTAAAAAGCTGCCCTTCTTGGAATCTTGAGCATAAAACCTATAAAGGAGTTACGTTCTCAGCCTGTGGGCCTTTTTGGCCTTGAGCTACTTCCATAGTTACTTGCTGGCCTTCTTGCAGTGAACGACGGCCAGTGCCTTGGATAGCGCTGAAATGAACAAATACGTCCTTTCCACCTTCACGCTCAATAAAACCAAAACCTTTCTCGTCATTAAACCACTTAACTGTACCAGTAACTTGTCCAGACATGTCTGTATTCCTTAAATTGTTCCAATCAACCGATTGGTGTTGTTTAAATTCAATTGAAAAATATATTCAATATAAATTCAAACTTATTGTGCCCAACGTAAATAAGTTATTGGATGCTAATTAATTAACTAAACCAATAAAACTTCACCGGGCGTGAAACTCAGCAAAAGCTGATAAGCAAGCGGGGTAGCCGAGACTGCCCCGCTAAGGCATAAAGCCGTAAAACCTATAAAGGAGTTACGTTTTCAGCCTGAGGACCTTTTTGACCCTGGACAACGTCCATAGTCACTTGTTGGCCTTCTTGCAAAGAACGGCGGCCAGTACCTTGGATGGCACTGAAATGAACGAATACGTCCTTTCCACCTTCACGCTCGATAAAACCAAAACCTTTTTCATCGTTGAACCACTTAACGGTTCCTGTAACTTGACCAGACATGTCTTTCTGTTTTCCTTAATTGCGCTAATCAAAACGATTAGCCTTACTTAGCTTCAATCTCATATGATACTGAAGCTACTATGCCCACAATAACACCTATGCCATTAAAAGCATACGAGTTGATAAGGGCGAATTTAAAAAATATTGATTGCTAGAAATAGCAGGCAGAATGCGACGACAAATCGGAGCAGTGAGAAGCTCACACATCAAAGAGCGATGAGTTATAGCGCTTGCGGGCGAGAGTCTTGCTTGATCAGCTGAAGCTATCGAAGTCGTAATTGTAACGTGCACTCAAAATCAACATATTGCGCCAGTCTGTAGCCGTAATCGAAAGTTCGAAACACTACAGTTCAGGCAGGTGGGCATATTATTGACTATCCGATGCTGTGGGGCAAGTAATCATTACAAATTTAACTGCTTTATTTCGACTGACAGGTTGGGTGGTGTTTTTTGCTGGTTAATTGTAGTTATCTGATGATTATTGGAATGAAATTGTTTAGTAGCATGGGCCAAGTTTTTTCGTGGCAGCAGCAAGTTTTTTCAAATAATGTAAAGCAGTTCAAAAGCATTTAATAACAAATCTATTTATATGGGTGGGTACTGGTGACAACTTCTATTCTAAATAACAATTGTCACACGCGGGTGTCAGACTCAACGCACTTCGGGTATTTTCGCAGTCTGACGGTTGGTTTTTGTGTAGTAAATAACGCAGAAGAGCTGCTGATTTGGTCAGTACATCTGAAATAGCGTGGTGCGGGTTTCAGGTTGTTGATAGAAAGCCGATAAGCTAATGGTAATGATCGTTTCACTCGGTTTATGTGGACTTATATAGAGTGAGTTTCTAATGGAGAATAGAATGAAGCTACCGATTACCATCGTACTATTGGCAGCATCGCAGTTAGTATTTGCTGACAATAGCTTGCTCGCAACTTGTAATTCCGGCGCGACTGAGCGGTTGATCGAAGTTGTTTATCCCACTGGAAATAAGCTGCCATGTGAGGTGCGCTATACCAAAGCTGGAGCGAGTCAGGTGCTTTGGAGTGCAAGAAATCAAAGAGGTTACTGCGAACAAAGAGCGGCGGTATTTGTTGAAAAACAAAAAGGTTGGGGTTGGCTATGTAGTGATCTGAAATCATTGAAAGCGAGCGGCAACGCCAATACCTCGACTAGTCAGGTTCGACAGCTGCCGACCTCAGGTGAATTGGCTATTCCTGAAGCAGGCAGTAACTAGATTCATGCCCAAACCACTTCACGAGGCAGGCTGGAATGGTTCAGGTGTATATTACGATGGCGTTAATACGCCATCGTAATTTCAACTACTTATAATGTAATTGGCTGGTAATCGACTTCTGGGTTAACGTCTGCATCATAGTCAACGCCATCAATACCAAAGCCGAATAATTTCAGGAATAAATCTTTGTAAACCTGATAATCGGTCTTCTCGAACAAGTTCTCAGAAGTCACTTCTGCCCATAAAGTTTTACAAGCATCCTGAATTTCAGCACGCAATTCCCAATCATCCATACGAATACGCTGGCAATCATCTAGTTGCATTTCACTGTTGTTATACAAGCGAGTAGCAAACAGGCGTTGAATTTGTTCCATGCACCCTTCATGAACGCCTTGCTCACGCATAATGCGGAAAACCATCGAAAGGTATAAAGGCATCACCGGAATGGCAGAAGAAGCCTGGGTGACTACTGATTTAAGTACTGCAACATTGGCAGTGCCGCCTTTTTGTCCGAGTAAATTGTTTAATTGGCTGGCTGCGCGATCGAGATCTTCCTTGGCTTTACCCAAAGCACCGTGCCAGTAGATTGGCCAAGTAATTTCAGTGCCGATGTAGGAATAAGCAACCGTTTTACAACCGTCAGCTAATACGCCAGCATCATTTAAAGCATTGACCCATAATTCCCAATCTTCACCACCCATAACTGTAATGGTGTCAGCAATTTCTTGCTCAGTTGCGGGCTCTACTTCGGCTTCAATGATTTGATCATTATTGGTGTTAATTGCTGTTGAGCGATAGGTTTCACCAATTGGTTTGAGCGCTGAACGAATTAATTCGCCGCTGTCAGGTAATTTACGAACAGGTGATGCTAGAGAGTAAACCACCATATCAATCTGACCGAGATCTTCTTGAATTAGCTTAATCGTGGTGTCACGTGCTTGATTTGAAAAGGCATCGCCATTAATTGATTTGGCATATAAGCCTGCTTCGCCAGCAAATTTTTCAAATGACGCTGAGTTATACCAGCCTGCAGTACCGGGCTTTTTAGCTGTTGCTGGTTTTTCGAAGAAAACACCAATAGTTGCAGCGTCTGAGCCAAATGCAGAAGCAATTCGTGAAGACAGGCCGTAACCAGAAGAAGCGCCGATGACCAATACCCGCTTAGGGCCATTTTCAATCTTGCCCTGGGCTAGGGTGTAGTCAATTTGCTCGCGAACATTTTTCTCGCAGCCAACAGGATGGGTTGAGGTGCAAATAAAGCCACGGATTTTTGGTTTAATAATCATCGCTTGATCAGTCTGAAACTTAATAAAGCGTTCAGTTTATCAGAAAGCCGTAAGACCGCGACTGTCCATATGGTCAGTCGCGGTCTGCCGTAAGATAAAGTCAATTTAATAGTGAATGTCTGCGGCCATGTTGCGGTGAAGATCTTCGGTTGTAGAAGCTATGTTTCAGCGTTGCTAAGAGCAAAATAGTGGTGGTCAAACAAAGCGCCAAGTAGCCCCAGAGTTTTAATCGGGAATGAAGTTTCATCCCAGGCTCAACCAAAGAACGACTTGGGTTTCGTGGGTCGTAATAAACCATTGTGGCTTTTCCAGCCGGATAACGCTCGGCAACATACTGCTTAAGCGGTTGTTGCTGGAAGATATCGATAAACTTCAGGCTAGGGCCAAATAAATTGTGTAATGAAAGTTGGTTGCTGCCAAGCCACGGGTCTTGGGCAATATATTCTTTACCGTCTACTTTGAATTGAATTTTTAAGGCGGGAACATCACCGGTCATAGTTAGTTTTCCTAATTGTGGCGGCAATATATTTTTTAATATCGGTAGTTGTAAGAAATCGATTAAAAATACCGATTGTTCTTCGACGTGGCTGTTTATGACTTTACCAGATACGACTCGCCAGTACTTATTGCTGTCAGCTTGTTGAAGATGTTGGTAAGGGATTTGAAACCAAGAAGAATAGGTCAGGATTAGTAGACTGATAAACCCGCTATTGATGAAAAGTAATTTCCACACAGATTGCAGCTCGTTTGTTGTTTTAGAGGATTGCTTGTAGAAGCATCATCCTTTGCTTCTGCAAAAAATCAACATTTCATGGCTGGAGTAAAAATATAATCAGCTATGTGGCATTTTTGTTGAAAAAATCGAACTTTTCAATTGTATGTTGATTGAAATGGAATTTATTATACATTTTTTGCAGGTAGCGATCTAACCATTTCGAGGCATTTTTATAACCTGGGAACCAAAACTCTCCATAGTTGGGATCAAATATCCTAAGTTCTGTACTACGCATGTTAAGGCCGATGGCATGGCCGCCTTTAGGGCCATATAAACCAAGAATTGCTTTGCTGCCTTGATAAACTCCAGCATGTTGTAAAATCGAAAATCCACTAATTGTAGGTTCTAGGTCAGAAGCAGCCGTTAACTGTAGATTATACTGCTGAAGTAACATGTTATATCGACTGGTTAGCTTATCATATACCCCTAAGCCCATGCGTGTTGCAAGTTGCTGTGCAGCCATTACTTGTCTGAATTTTCTCACCCCATCAGGGCTATCAACTAATCTCCAGAAGTCTTTTCTTCCGTAGGCTTGGTATCCTAACCAATGCAGAACCATACCTAAACACCAGCCGTTTACAGTTAATTCAAAATCTAGTGCTCGCTGGTCATCAGCCTGCGAATAACGATGATGCCAGATTACTTTGGCTTGCTTACACTTTTCCTCAAGGTAATGAACTTGGTTTTTATTCATAGGCGTACTTCCTAACTTAAAAACGTCCATGTACGCAATTCAGCTTTACGAGGTATTCTCTAGAAAACTCCAACATTTAAATATTGCTAATATGCTGAACGAAGGAAGTGTTAGGGTAGATGGTTGTTAATGCGCTTATGTAGTTAATTATCATTAGCTTAGGTGGATAAAAAATAATGCTACGACGCAAGCGTGATAAATATTACTTGTTGCAAAAGAGGTGTTAGGGTAAGTCTTGCTGACATAATATGTCGCTCAATTGTAATGTAATTACACTGGTTTGCTGATGCAGCGGTGGTTACACTAGGGCGGCTGTATTTTGCTGACAGCGGCTCATGTTTCAGGTAGTAACAATGAGTACGGAATCTTTCAAAAATCGGTTAAATTAACTGATTTATAAGGAGAAAAGTTTTTGAGTGCTCTGTTTCAATTGATTTTCAGTTGGCCAGCAGTCTTGTTGACTGTGCCTGTTATGGTTGCTCTGGTTTATTGGATGCTGGCTTTTATCGGTGTACTAGATATCGATCTAGTGGATGCCGATATAGATATCGATATGCCTGAAGATGTTGGCGCAGGCTTTAGTGGCTTGCTTTATAACCTAGGCCTTTCTGGTGTTCCCTTACCCTTATCTATTAGCTTGTGGCTTATTTTTGCTTGGGTGCCCACCCTCTATGCCAGTCAATGGCTAATGCTACAGCTGGTTGATGGTGGTCTTTTTAGCTGGCTAATCGGTGCCGCTATCTTGTTGGTGTCGATCGTGATTGCCTTGCCGATAACTGTTATTGCGATTAAACCGCTGGTTCGTTTTTATACCACCCATGAAGCACGTAGCAACCAATCGGTTTGCGGTGAAGTGTGCAAAATAACTTCATTGGAAGTCAGCGAAACTTTTGGCCAAGCGGCATTGGAAGATGGCGGTGCAGGTTTAATTCTTAAAGTCCGATCAAAAACACCTAATCAATTGAAAAAAGGTAGCAAAGCATTAATCGTTGAGTACGACGAGCCAGAGAATAGCTACTGGATTCTTGAATCAGAAGAAGAATCAACATTACATAGAAATTAGCGTTTCCCACGAGACGTTTTCAAACTAATTCACGGAGAAGACAATGGAAATTGCCTTGTTAGCAGGTGCTATTTTATTAGCCATAATTTTTGGTTCAGCGTTCGTATTTGCCACCATGTACCGCAAAGTCGACCAAGGTCGCGCAATGATCGTTAATACTATGCGAGCTGAGCCTAAAGTGAGTTTTACCGGCTCATTGGTAATTCCTATGTTGTATCGGTTGGAGAGAATGGATATCTCGTTAAAAACCATTGAAATTAATCGTCGCGGCAAAGATGGCCTGATTTGTAACGATAATATTCGAGCCGATATTTCGGTCACCTTCTTTGTTCGAGTCAACAAGACCAAGGAAGATGTATTAAAAGTTGCTCAGGCAATCGGTTGTGAGCGGGCATCGGACCAGCAAACAGTTGATGCATTATTTTCAGCCAAATTCTCTGAAGCTTTGAAAACGGTTGGTAAGCAGCTGGACTTTGAAGATCTGTATAAAGCACGCGAGCATTTCCGTGATCAAATTATTAAAGTGATTGGTGATGATTTAAACGGTTATGTTTTGGAAGATGCGGCGATTGACTATTTAGAGCAAACGCCAATGCTTGAGCTGGATAAAAATAATATTCTGGATGCTCAAGGTATTCGAAAAATCACCCAGCTGACCGCTGCAGAAAACGTTTTAACCAATGAGTTAGAACGCGAAGAGGAAATGAAAATCAAGAAAAAAGATGTTGAAGCCAAAGAAATGATTCTTGAGCTTGAACGTCAACAGGCTGATGCAGAAGCTCGTCAGCAGCGTGAAGTACAAACGGTTAAGGCACGTGAGCAGGCAGAGACTGACAAGATACGAGCAGAAGAAGATTTAAAAGCCCGCCAGGCGCAAATTATTACTGAACAACAACTAGGTATCGATTCAGAAAATAAGCAGCGTGAAATTGAAGTGGCCGGGCAGAATCGTTTACGGGCATTGGCAATTGAAGAAGAAAAAGTACATAAGGTTCGCCAATTAGAACAAATCTCCCGAGAACGTGAGGTTGAACTGCAACAAATTGCTAAAGAACGTGAATTGGAAATTGAGAAAAAGCAGATTGCTGATGTAGTACGTGAGCGCATTGTGGTGGATAAGACCGTTGCTGAAGAAGAAGAGCGTATTAAAGAACTACGTGAAATCTCTGAAGCTGATCGGATGCGTCAGGTTCAAATTATTAATGCGGAAGCAGAAGCTGAAGAATTAGGTGTTCGTGAAGTAAAAGCTGCTGAAGCAGCAGAAACCAGTGCTCGCCATCGTGCCCAAGAAAAACTGATGATGGCTCAAGCAGAGCTAGACGCATCAGAAAAAGAATCCCAAGCCAAAATTAAGCAAGCCCAAGGTACTGAAGCCGAGCAGGCAGCCGATGGCTTAGCGCGCGCTCGTGTTATGGAAGCTCAGGCGCAAGCTCATGAGCAAGAAGGTTTAGCTCAAGCTCGGGTGCAACAGGCGATGGCCGAAGCACTAGAAAAAGAAGGGATGGCCAAGGCACGGATTGATGAAGAATCCGGTATGGCGCAAGTGCGGATTAAAGATGCCGATGCGGCTTCTGAAGAGAAGCAGGCAATGGTCGCGGTGAATATTAAAATTGCTGAAGCTCAGGCAATTACTCAGCAAGGTAAAGCGGAAGCCGATTCAATTCGTGAAAAGCATATTGCCGAAGCCGATGGTTTACGCCAGAAGTTTGCTGCGATGAACGAAATGAGCGATGCCGCAAGAGCCCATGAAGAATTCCGAGCACAGCTAGAAGCCAATCATGATCAGGCAATTGCCGGTATTGATGCGAGCAAGTCAGTCGCTAAGCATCAGTCAGAAGTACTCAGCTCAGCAATGCAAAATGCCAAGGTAGATATTGTTGGCGGTAATGGTGATTTCTTTAATTCTCTGCTTAAGCCAATGGCAATTGGTAAAGGGATAGATTTAGGAATGGGCAAAAGTGAAGTGTTGCAAAAAGTTTTCGATGGTCACTTAAATGGCGATGCCAACATTATGGAAGACCTGAAAGGTATTATTTCCGGTGTTTCCAGCCAAGATTTGAGCAATGTTTCAATTGCCAGTTATTTAAACAAGTTGTCCAAAGGGCAGTTGGGTAATGCAGAGAAAACTTCAGATTAATCTGTAACCAGATTTAAGAGAAAAACGATATGTAGGTTTGATGAATTGAAACGGAATCATACATTTTGTTAATGATTACAAACTGTCTGATTGCGCCAAAAACTTATCAAACCTACGTGGTTCTCAGTTAATGAGGTTTTCTATGTCAGAAACTGTGCTTGGCCAACAGCCGCAAACCGATCTTGTAGATGGTGCAGACGATAGAGATGATGGATTAGGGTTATCCGTTGCTGCCAGCGGCGCCTGGGATCTATTGAATAAACGCTTGCAACAGCAGGCAACCAAACTACGTGAACATTCAGAAAAGCTAAATCAGTCCAGAAGTGATGCCTTTGGCCAGCAAGAAATGAATTTGCTAGGCAGAGTGAGAGTGAGAACTGAACACAACTGTATTCCGCGGGATATGGCGCGTGTTGGCGATATGCTGATGTTGGGTTTTAATGTCCAACTAGGTTTAAAGAAAAACACTGAAGTTTCAGATGTTTTTGCATTGTATAAATTAGTGCAAACCGAGCAAGGGCATGAAATCGAGCTATATCAGGATCATAGTTTTCTTGATGATTCGGTTTTTGTTGATGATTTTAATGAATTATTTAGTTACTACAAAGAAGCCCGGTTACTGCAATTTCATAAATTGCATGACAAAGTTTTAGCTGTTTTTCAGATTGGTGCGCGGCTGAGTGATATTCGGGTATTTCGCTGGCTGAGAAGTTCTGACCCTGAGAACAAACAGTTAAAATATATTGATAACCGCGGTGAGCGCGATTTACCAACGCCACCGGCGCATGATTTTGAATGGACAGCGACCACTCGAGAAAGCCAGGAGTTAGGGCGCTACCCACATATTAATATTCTCGATACTATTTTTGTTGAAACCATTAATGGTCAGTTAACCATTAAAATCGAGAATAATACCGAAGATGGTCAAGGGATTTATCGAGAACCGGTAAATGATGAGCATCAATCGCTAGATGATGCTGAAATTTTCTATGCCAAAGTCGGCCAGTTAATTCTGCTGAAAATTCGCCCATACCGTGAAGATGATTTCCGCTATTTAATATATAACTGCCTAACGCGTGATGTTCAGCGGTTTGATGAAATCGGTCAATCGTGTGTTTCATTACCAGAAGACCACGGCATTATTTTCCCCGGCGGCTATAGCTTGCAGGGTGGTGATTGTCGGCGATTTAGCGATATTCCAGATGGATTAGTTTTTGAACGTGCCTTGCGCTCACCCAATGGTGAAGATGTTTTATATTTCTTCCATGAACAGCAGCAAGGTATTAGTGCGTTATTTTCCTATAACCTGATAGAAAAAAGCTTACAAACCCCTTTGTTTGGCCATGGTTATGGTTTATTTGAAGATGGTTTAATGGTTATTTTCCGCGCTGAAAATGACCAACCTAGCCGGGTGCATCCAATGCAGATTTGGCATACGCCATTTTATGCCGACACCCACGAAACCGGGGAGACGGTTTCAGGGGTGATGGGGCGAATTGGTAATGCTGAATTAGTGCGGGGTATTTCCGAATTATTTGGATTATGCCGCAGTGCCCGCAGAGGTAGTTCTGGCGATACCCTTGCCGACCAAAAAGCGGTATCTACCGAGCATTATCACGGACTATTAAATGATGCACGTAAACTGCTGGATAATTTCCACTGGTTAGGTGAAGCAGAATTGGTTGCTGCTGAAAGTACTAACCTGGCTGATCAGGTTCGTAATTTAAGTGCTGCTTCAGAAAAGCTGCTCGATGAGTATGAAAAAGCACGGGCCATTCGTGAAAAAGCGCAAAAAGCTTTATCTGATGCATCTGCAAAAATTGATCAGTTATTTAGTCAGCTGCGCTCCCGGCCGCCAAAGTCACCACAAGAGCTGGTCGATTCACTCGATCAAATGCGCCAGTTAGGTGGTCATTTAATTACTCTGCAAGAGCAGCGCTATATTGATCTTGCAGCGTTAGAGCAGCTGCAACAACAGCTCGAAAAGCAGCAAGCACAGCAGGAAAAGCAAACCATTGCTGCGCTTTCAGCAGATGACGCTTTTGCTGACTGGAACCAGTCGATTACCGATCTGGAGCAACAGATAACAGCGGCTGAAAAACTGCTTGAATTAGAACAGGTGCAAAAAGACCTGGAAAAGGTCAATCAGCAATTACAGCTGGTTAATGAAATGATGGCCGGTCTGGAAGTTGCGGACCCGGAAAAACGCAGCAAAATCCTTGAGGCCTTGTCTGAGGTCTGGGGCAAGTTAAATCAGTTGCGTGCAATCGCTCGCAAGCGCGGAAAGTCGATAGGCGCTGAAGAAGCCGCTGGAGAGTTTTCTGCCCGGTTCCGTTTATTGGAACAAACCGTTGAATCGGCGCTGGAGCAGGCAGAAACACCCGCTGACTGTGACCAGCAACAAGCTGGGGTAATGGCGCAGCTGGAAGAGCTGGAAAGTCGCTTTGCCGATCATGATGAATTTTTATCTGATTTAATTGTACGCCGTGAAGAAATGCTGGGTCTGTTTCAGACACGGCGTCAGTCTTTGGTGGAAGCTCGGCAGCGCAGGGCCGACAACCTGAAAAAAGCTGCAGAACGTATTTTCCAGTCAATTGCTCAAAAATCTGAAAAGTTTGATACAGCTGATGCATTAAACGCCTGGTTCTCTGGCGATGCCATGGTACATAAGCTGCGCGGCTTGATTGATCAAATGCGTCAGCTTGAAGCCGTCGTTCTGGCAGATGAATTATCTGGTAAATTAAATTCAGCTCGCGACCAGGCGCTTCGTTCGCTTAGAGATCGTTCTGATTTGTTCGAAGATGGTGGGCGAATTATCAAACTGGGTGATTACAAATTTAATGTAAATACCCGGCCGATGGAATTAACCCTGATTCGTCAAAATGATCAGCTTAAATTTCATTTAACTGGCAGTGATTATTACGAAAAGCTGGCAAAACACTATTCGACTCTGGCAGAAAGCGATCATTTATATGCTGACCAGCCATTAGTTTCAGAAAATGCTGAGGTTGCCAGAGCCGAATATTTGGTTGCAGAAATTATTGATGCGGCAGAAAAGCAAACCCACTCTTTGACTTTGCCTGGGCTGGAGCAAGCACTTTCTGAAGGTGAGTTATTGAGCCAGGTTAGCAAGTTCGCCTCCAAGCGCTACCAGGATAGCTATGCCAAAGGTATTCATGATCATGATGCCTGTAAAATTCTTGAACAATTATTGCCATTACGCGCCAATGCCGGTCTTTTAAGGTTTGCTCCTTTGCCCAGAGCACTGGCGCAATTGTGGTGGATGCAACAAAGCCGTTCTGATCAGCAGCAATGGCTCATTGAAGCTGCCAATGCCAGTCGAATGCAGCTGTTGTTCAATGCCAGATCGGCAGTTGAAAGCTTGCAGTTAAAACTGCAGCAATCAATTGAAATCCAGCTGAACCATTTGGGTGGAGAAAGTCAGGGCTATCCACTGGTGTTGGCAAGAGATGCCGCAGCCTGGTTAATTGCAGAGTTCGCGGTCGATGCGTCAGGTAATCAGCGGCTGGAGTTCACAACCAGTGAGCTGGCGCAGCAGCTGGCAGAGCAGTTACAACAACAGCTGGCAGCGGCCAAACAGCAGTCAGCATTTAAAGATCTGTTAAAAAGCCTTTCCATTAATCAGCAGTTTATTGTGGCCAGCCAATGGCTGGGTGCTTTAATTGGTGCGCAAGATTCGATTGATGATGGATCGACTGCCAATCGTTATATTGCCGAAGCAGCAGTATTGTTGATTGATGAAAGCAAATTAAACCGCCGGGTTTGGCCGATGCAGTCTCAGGTTTCGGTAGACGGTTTATTGTCTGAGCATTCCACGATTAAAAATGGCCAGTTGTCATTGGCAGTTGATGAATTTGAACAGCGGTTAAATCATTTCCGTTTCCAGCTGGTTCCAGGTTTCAAGGGTTATCAAAAGCAGCGACAGAAAGCTTTGTCTGACAGACGTGAAGCGCTGAAGCTGGAAGAATATCAAGCTAAACCCATGAGTGGTTTTGTTCGAAACAAATTAATCAACCAAGTTTATTTGCCGTTAGTAGGCGCTAACTTAGCCAAGCAATTAGGCGCAGCGGGCGGCAATAGTAATAGCGACCGGTCAGGTTTGTTGTTATTAATTTCACCGCCCGGTTACGGTAAAACTACTTTAGTGGAATATATCGCCAGCCGTTTAGGGTTAGTGTTTATCAAGGTCAATGGCCCAGCCTTGGGGCATAAAACCACTTCATTGGATCCTGCTTTAGCCCCTGATTCTGGTGCTGCTCGTGAGCTGGAAAGATTAAATCTGGCATTGGCAATGGGTAATAATGTGATGCTGGTGGTGGATGATATTCAGCATACGCACCCAGAGTTTTTGCAGAAATTTATTTCGCTTTGTGACGGTACCCGTAGGATTGAAGGTGTCATTAATGGTGAGCCACGTACTTTCGATATGCGCGGTAAACGCTTTTGCGTTGTAATGGCGGGCAATCCCTATACCGAATCCGGCGAAGCCTTCTCGATACCCGATATGCTTGCCAACCGGGCTGATATTTATAACCTGGGTGATTTGGTTGGTGGTTCTGAAAATGCCTTCTCACTCAGTTATGTTGAAAATGCGCTGGCCAGCAATGAAGTATTACGACCGCTAGTAAATCGGGATATGGCCGACATTTATCTGCTGATTGATTTGGCACGAGGCGAAGCGATATCGACCGATGATCTTGGCCATGAATATGCCGCCGCCGAGTTAGATGAAATTACCGGCGTATTGAAAAAACTCTTACGAGTGCAGCAAGTCTTGTTAGCGGTGAATCAGCAATATATTGCTTCTGCAGCGCAAGATGATCGTTACCGGGAAGAACCGCCGTTTCGTTTGCAAGGTAGTTATCGCAATATGGCGCGGTTGTCGGAAAAAGTCAGTGCGGTAATGAATGATCAAGAGCTAGAACAACTGATCGATGACCACTACAAAGGTGAAGCGCAAACACTCACCACAGGTGCCGAAGAAAACGTACTGAAATTAAAGCAGCTGCGGGGTGTGTTAACGGAAGTAGAAAGTTTGCGCTGGGGTGAAATTTGCTCTGAGTACAAGCGCCTCCGTACCTTGGGTGATCAGGATGATCCGACTGCACAGGCGGTTTCACAGCTATCGGTAATTGCCAGTCAGTTGCAGAAAATGTCGAATATTGATAATGGTTCAGCTGAAATCAGCAGAGAAATCTCACAGTTAAAACAGCAACTGCAGCACATTTCCGAGGTTGATTTTGCTACAGTGCTGTCTCAGTCATTCGCGCACTCCAGACCTAATGTTGAAGTGATTAACCAGCCACAACCGGGTATCGACAAAGTGCTACAAGCGCTGGCAAATACCATCGAAACTTCATTGCTACCGGTAGTAAAAGCAATGGATCACAAGTTGAAAATGGATCATGATATTTGGCAACGAGTGAAGAAGATTGGTGATGACTTGCAGCAGAACTAACTGCTGCGAGTTTCAAGCGTAGTAAAGGAAAAATAACAATGAAAAAATCGATTTTTATCGCAGCACCTTTAATGCTGTCGGCACTGTTTTTATCGGGTTGTTCTGATGATGAAGCCGGTTCGGTATCATTAGGACTGTTAACCACTAAAGATATCAAAATCCAGAAAGTGATTGATCCAGTAGTAACTGGTGTCACATGTCATATCAGCCATGTAGAAGCCGATCTGTCTTTTGCAGATCCTTCGGACATGAGTATTGCCTGTCGCCAGACCGGGCCGATCACCAAAGCAATGATCGATAAAATTGATAAGTCCAAGAGTGGTTCAGTGGTATTTAAAGAATCAAAAAGCATTTTCTTTAAAACACTTAAAACTCGCCGGATTTATGATGCCGAAAATAAAACACTTATTTACTTGAGTTATTCCACTAAAGAAATTGAAGGCAGCCATAAGCATTCAATGTCAACGGTTCCTCTGTGGGGCAACCCGGTTTGGAGCGAATTGGATAAGCCGCAGGTGAGCAAATAGTCTAGTAAATATATGATCTAACCTGCTTGTTGTGAAATTGTTGTTAAAAGTATAATGCGGCAAAACAACAAGCAGGTTCAGTTTTATGAAGCATCCAGAAAAGCTCGGCAGAATAACAGCCATAATACTTTTATCTCTTTCATTAGCCGCTTGTGGCGGTGGATCGAACTCCGATAAAGCATCGGATCCGGTCGTTGATCCGGTCGTTGATCCGGTCGTTGATCCGGTCGTTGATCCGGTCGTTGATCCGGTCGTTGATCCGGTCGTTGATCCGGTCGTTGATCCAACCCCAGATCCAGACCCAACGAATGACACAAAGCTTGGTCGCTTTATTTCTGGTCCGGGCGGTGAATTTAAATATCTACCATATGTAAAATATGACTCACAAGCGGCTAAAGCTGAACTGTGGTTGTATCGCAAAGCAGATGGCCAGCATCAGAAAACCAATGATATGGATCTGTCACCTTACTATGGCTGGGATGGGAGTAATACAACACCTAGCCTTTATACTGATGGTGCTTGGGAACAACATTTTTCTATTGATCCACTGATGCTTCATTACAGTAGTGAGGTTTATTACCTTAATCAGGGGCGTGTGTTTCGTACCTCTCTGGCATCAGGTAATAACGAGCAAGTGACAATTGAAACTCAGGCATGCTCTCTCTCTGGAGAATCACCAGGTCATTATGTTGTTTATCAAAAATCTGGTGTAGATCAAAAGTGCAATACCGATGACGACCCAATCTTTGCAATCACCAGCGATATGAATGCTAGCAGCATTGCCTTACCAACCAATTTACAAGGTGAGTATTTAGGGCAGAATTTTAATAGTGTCATTTTTGTTGATAGCAATAAAAATGGAACAGACAGGCTCATTGAGCAAGTTTTAACGGCAAACAATGAAGATTTTCTAGGGCTGCGGCTGGATGAAAATTGGCAGCCTGATGCATCGCAGACTCGAACAATTAAAGTTGATGTATTGGACAATGCAGAAAAGTTGCTGAGCAGTCTTTATTTTGATGATCCGAATGATTCTTGGGACATGGACTACCTTGACCCTCTGGCCACTACAGCAGAGTTTGCATTGCTACAGGGAAGAAACGAAGGTGCAATTCTGGTCAGTAAAGAGCAGTTACGTCAGGGAGTTTTTCCTCAGCCATTAAAGGTTGAAGCTTCCATGTCTTTGTCGGAAGACAGCCCCGTACTAGTGATTAATAATCATTTCTTGGCAGCTGAATTGCAAAGAAATGCAGACAGTACAGTGACAGCGTTGCAGTTGCATTCAATTGCTATGGATGGGCAGCTGCAAACAGCTCGGCTACACATTATTTCAACGAGTAGTTTTTTGGATGAATACAGCATTACCGTTGCTAAATATGAAACAAAATTATTTGTTTTCTATCAGAAAAATGACCAGCAAACAGCTGTTGCGCGAATTGACATCAATAGCCTGACAGCAGGCTTTGAAGATTTGGGTAACTTCGAAGGGATTATCGGAAACTATCATTTGGATAAAAATCACTCACGATATGTATATATCGATCAGCGGGTGGATAACAATAATCAACAATTGACTCGTTTAGATCTTACGAATATGACTCACTCTGTTATTGCAGCAGGAAATAGAGTCAATAATGTTTATCTAGACGATTTGATTAAAAATAAAGCTTATCGAAATGAACCATTGCTGTTTACTGTTGAACATGAACTTAGCAATACCTTACTGCAGATTTCAGCAGAAGATGGTGGCGTTCTAGAGCTGGGTAACTACCCGGTTGGTTATTATCCTGTAGGTGGGCAAAGAACGGTTGATCCTTCAGGTTTTTATCTAATTGGAATGCGCGAAAAGACAGCAGGTTCAAACTATGGCGGATACTCTAAAGCGGAGACAGATTTATGGTCATTTTCCATTAACCAAGAGAACTCTCTGCAAGCTTTAAAGCAGGCAACAGAAGAAAATATCAGATATTATCCGCTAACAATATGGCTAGATTCTGACGAAGTTTCTTTGAATTAATAATTGTTAGATACCGAAAGGGCCGAATTAACTCGGCCCTTTCTAATACACATTAAGCCTCACACCCGCCACCGATCCTCCCAAGCCTCACTATAATCCGGTACCTTTATCCCATCTGTTGAATGCTGGTCAGCGACCATCGCTGTTAGCGGGTGCTTGATGACCATTTCACCGGTCCATGCCGGTATATCCAAGTCTTCTTTATCTTCGTTGGGGCCACCGCTGCGGACTTTTACCGATGCTTGGTCCAGTTTAATTGCCAGCATTTTAGTCGCTTTTAATTCAATCTCTGATGGTGGGCGAACTTCATCCCAGCGGCCGGGTGCAATTCTTTCCATAAATATTTTATATTGGCGGTTAATTTCTATTACTCGATGCTGCAGTTTTTAACGGTTGCACAATTCCTTAAATCATGCGTTATGTTGTGCATAACGAATTAAAGACGGTTTTGGTTCTTGATTACCCAGATCTCTGCCCGCCATATGCCGACTGGATTCCCGGGTAGGCAAAACCAATTCCAAACCATCAATTAAATCATTCAGTGCAATATCAGGATCTTTCGCATTCACCACAGACTTCACCGTATCGATCAATGCTTCCGTTTTAAGGCGCTCTATCAGACAACCAGCGGGCAACCCGGGCTGCTTGTTTTTAAGTCGGGCTGATTGCTCAGGATGCAGCAACAATAAATGCTCGCACAACAGGCTCAGGATCAGGCCTCGCTCCGATCCTTCTTTGCTCATCTTGTTCCAGCCACCATGCGCTTTCCAGTCCTGAATAAAAACCTCGACTAACCACCTTAACGAATACAATTGAGCAATATCTGCGTGATGCCATGACAAATTCCACTAGGAAGCGTATGAACATGGATAAATGCGTTATTCAGCGCCTCTTTCGTATATTAATGAAGTGCTAAAGTAGAATGAGCTTTTTGTGATTATTTCATTCATACTGTCACTTATTTATTTTTGTTTTGAGTATTAGTTCTCAAAATAAAAACTGAACATGGAATTTATCGTTAAAAATGATTGTTTTTTGTATAGATGCGGTAATGTTTTCTCCGGCATAATTTTAATACGTCGGAGTTTGCTAATGATACAAAAAACAGATTTAGGTAAAAATTTTTACTTGTGGCAGGGACAGAAGCAATCTGACGAGTTTGTGATAAGTAGTCACGGATCGCAATCGCTGACGCAGCAGCATTTTATTGTTCCTGATAATATAGAAATAAGTTTTTATGTGCCTGATAGACATTCATTACTAAGCGATATTAATACTCTTTCAGAACTGACTAGTTTGAAAGAAGGTAAAAGATTGACGCCTTATGAAACTTTTAAACCTGGTTCTGAGTGTAGAAACTATGGTTTGAGTAAATTCCAAGGTTACCATGGATCAAGTTTTGGTGATTTATTTGGTGCTGTAGCCAAGCCCTTCATCAGCGATCCCAATGAAACTGGAGGCTTGTCTGCGGATGACTGGTGGGAAACTTATGAAGAAGTCCGACGTTCATATAGCAGTTCGATGCTGCTTGAAGGTGCAAGTAGAGATATTATCACTGTGAGATACCGGGTTGGTCGAGTAGGAAAAAGCCTAAAAGATCTCGTAGAATTAATGGCAAATTCTAATAATAAACATCAAAAATTACATTGTAATTTTTGTCGCAGTTCTTTTTCTGCAGGGTTTAGAATCGGCTGCTCTTTATCTTCTCGACCAAATATTTGGAAAAAAACCATTGTGCATGAGTAACTTTAAAAGTATTGAAAGTTAAACTTCACACCCTCCAGCGATCATCCCAAGCCTCACTATAATCCGGTACCTTTATCCCATCTGTTGAATGCTGGTCAGCGACCATCGCTGTTAGCGGGTGCTTGATGACCATTTCACCGGTCCATGCCGGTATATCCAAGTCTTCTTTATCTTCGTTGGGGCCACCGCTGCGGACTTTTACCGATGCTTGGTCCAGTTTAATTGCCAGCATTTTAGTCGCTTTTAATTCAATCTCTGATGGTGGGCGAACTTCATCCCAGCGGCCGGGTGCAATTCTTTCCATAAATATTTTATATTGGCGGTTAATTTCTATTGGATTTTCAATTAAAAAGAATTGCCCGAAAACCATTGCGCTGCGGTAATTAGCGCTATGATGAAAAGCGCTTTTTGACAGTACCATTCCATCGAGAATAGTCGCAGTGACGCAAGCTTCGCTGCCACCCGTGAGTGTTTTTATCATGCGGCTGGAACTGGCACCGTGGACATATAATAAATCGCCATCAATCCAGCAAAGCATTGGAATGACAAATGGCTGGATTTTTCCCGATAAACCTTCTCCCGATGGATCATCTTGAATAAAACCAACGTGGGCGACATGCGCCTGATTAAAAACCTGTTCTAAAATAGCGCGGTCAAATACTGCTCGCTTTGGACCTCTACGGATTCTGGTTTTTTCGGTCACTTCTAGTTGGCTCATCGGTTGCTTCCTATCTGTCTATCTTGTTGCTGATAACTGAATGTTATAAGCTAATTGGAGCCTTCAGTAGATCCGATTTGTAAATTTAATAGGTACCAATTTATGAAGCAGTCATTGCTAGAGATGCATGTTTTGGGTCTTGATAAGCGGGCAGATATGCCTTTGCACCAGCAGCTTTACCAAGGGCTGAGGCAGAAAATCCTCAATGGTTATCTGACCAATGCTATGCGTTTACCTTCCTCAAGGGTGCTAGCAAAAGAGTTGGCCATTTCAAGGAATACGGTAATTAGCGCTTATCAGCAGCTGCAAGCTGAAGGCTATTTGGAATCACGAGTGGGTGCTGGTTTTTTTGTTGCTCGCCAGCTGCCGGAGAATTGGATTGAGGCGCGCCGCTTGGCTGACTCAATAACGGTTGCCGATTCAAAGCCAGTTTCAGTCAATAGAAAATTACCCGATAACAATGCTGTAAAATATGGCCGAACCATTCCCGTTGTTACTAATAGTGGTGCTGATGGAAGTGCTGGTACGGGCTTTGCCGTAGGTGTGCCTGATCTTGCAAACTTTCCTCATAAAATTTGGAACCGGTTGTCTCAACAAATTCCTAGCAAAAGTCTGATTTCATTAATGGGTTATTCCGACCCCCAGGGATTACCAGAATTAAGGGCGGCCATTGCTGAATATTTAAAGAGTGCTCGCTCGGTAATATGTAATCCTGAGCAAATTTTGATTACTAATGGTGCGCAACAAGCTCTGGATTTAACTTCTCGACTGTTAATTCAACCTGAAGATAACGCGATTATTGAAGAGCCGGGTTATTTGGGTGCTCGTCACGCTTTGTTGTCGGCTGGGGCGCAATTAAAAACCTGCTCGGTTGATCAGCAGGGTATTAAAGTGAATCAGTTAACAGCATTAACCGATGCTAAAACCCGATTGCTTTATTGCACACCAACCCACCAATACCCGACCGGTGCGGTCATGCCGCTAGAGCGCCGAATGGCATTGTTAGAATGGGCTAACCAGCATGATTGCTGGGTGGTTGAAGATGATTATGACAGTGAGTATCACTACCGGTCTCGCCCATTAGCCAGCTTGCAGGGTATAGATCATCATCAGCGAGTGATCTATATGGGCTCCTTCAGCAAAGTATTATTCCCATCATTACGACTAGGTTATTTGGTGTTGCCGCAGGATTTGATGCCAGTATTTGTTGCAGCCAAAAATGTTCATTCGGGTGAAACACCGCTGCATAACCAAAAAATAACCGCTGAATTTATTCAGCAAGGACATTTTGCGCGCCACCTTCGTAAGAGTCGTCAAAGTTACGCAGCAAAACTGCAACATATGCAAGCTTGCTGTGAAAGCCTAAAGCAGTGGTTTGATGTCAGCGATAGCGGCTCAGGAATGCACGTTGTGTTGCAGCTAAAACCTGGTTTTTCTAATTTGGAGTTTGAAGCGGATCTATCCAGTAGCTTGCTAAAAGCGCAAGTTTTTCATTCCCGATTAAGTCGTTATTATTTTGGCAGTGTTAAGGAATATGGTTTGGTGCTGGGATTTGCTAATAGTCCACAGGAAGAAATAAAAAATAAAGTAGCGGTGCTTGAACACTCAATTAAATTGCTTGCAAATACTTAGCCTGCTCGGTGGCAAAGTAAAGGAGTAATGAATTTAAGTTGTCAAACTAAAATTTCCAAATTATTGGTTGGTTACGCTTCGCCTTGAACTCGCTGTCGATACTTGCCCGGTGAAACTCCTAAATACTTCTTCATCGCATGGGTCAATGCGCATTGGCTGGAAAAACCGGAAAGCTGGGCGATATTAGCGATGCTGGTGTCATTTTCTTTTAACAGATCGCAAGCATAGTTTAACCGCAGCTGCAGCAAATACTGGTGCGGTGTCGATTGGTGGGTTTTACGAAATTGTGAATGAAATTGACTCTCGCTTAAACAAGCCAGCCTTGCCAAATCTGCAACGTGAATTGCTCGGTCAAGATTGCGTGCTAAGTAATCGGTAATCGCCTGCATATCCATTTTGCTGCTGATTTGTTTATTGTTAGCAAATCGTAAATTTAAACCGCGTAATAGACAATCGACCAGACTGGATTGTAAATGCTTGTCATTGGGAAATAGCGTGAGTTCATGGTGGGTGGCAGCTAGTAGCTGCATTAACCCGGCATCAATAGTAAACCAGCCGTAATGCCGGAAAATCGCTTGGTGCTCAACCGCTACCATGTTGGTTGGGAGATTAATCAATAATATCCGGTTAGAGCCATCACCCGCAAAGCCATGCCTGACCATGCTAGGCAAAATACAGCCACGGCCACTATCTAATCGACCCGATAATTCAGCAATTTCAAATTCTGCGCTGCCTGAGAGCGGAGCCACTAATTGATGGTAGTCATGGCTATGCACTTCAGGTATTTCTTTGAGTGAAACAATTTCCAGTGTTTTCATTGATGGCTTCTTAATGATTTGGCATCTAGTAAAGGTATTTTTTAAATAGAAATCCGATTGGTCAACTGCCCGGTATGACCATTTAATTGTGACTTTTTGTAATTTTCCGGCTTATTTTTTTATCAGTATCATTGGACTGACAAATTTGGAAACAAAAAAAGATAAAGCGATTATTGGTGCGACAAAGCTTCGTTTGTATCGTTTGTTATCGCAAATGTTCGTTTTATGCGTTCGTTTGAGGTTTGCGGATTCGCTTGAAAAAGTAAAGTTGGATGCATCTTTTAACCCTTGATGCCAAAAGGAAATATCTCAATAGAGGTAGTTAAAGGTTCTTTGAAGCTGAAACAATATCTGATGATTTTGGTCAAGGCTGCTGCTATGACTGCTGGTTTAGTTTGGTCTTTCCATAAACCTGCCCTGCCATGATTGCATCCATTATCCCGGATTGCTCTGCCCATGGATGGGGTATATGTGAATTATCAGCACGGACAAATTATGGCCACTAAAACCATCCCGTCGATCTGCCCATTTTGCGGCACTGGCTGCGGCATTGGTCTGCGTACCCGCGACGGGCAAGTCGTTGGCGTTGAACCGATTAAAAATCATCCGATCAGTAAAGGTCGACTTTGTTCTAAAGGTTGGAGTACTGCTTTTGGTGTCGGCCCCAAGCATCGTATTACCACGCCATTAATTCGTGAAGGTAAAAGCTTTCGTGAGGCGAGTTGGGATGAAGCGCTAGATCTGATTCATGAGCAGTTCAGTAGTTATCTCGACTCCCATGGTCCGCAAGCGGTAGGAATGGTGAGCTGTGCCCGTGCAACCAATGAAGATAATTACGCGATTCAAAAATTCGGCCGTGCGGTATTAAAAACCAATAATATCGACCATTGTGCACGAATTTGTCATAGCCCTTCGGTTGCTGGTTTATCTCGCACCCTCGGTGAAGGCGCGATGACCAATAGCATCGGCGATATTGAAAAAGCCGACGTGGTGGTGATTTTTGGTTGTGACCCAACTGAAAGCCACTGCATTATTGGTAGCGAAATGATTCGCGCTAAAGAACGTGGTGCAATGCTGGTGGTGGTTGATCCACGGCAAACCCGTTTAGCTAAATTAGCTGATGTCCATTTACAATTAAAGCTCGGTACTAACGTTGCTTTAATTAATGGTCTTTTAAATATTATTTTTGATCGTGGTTGGGAAGATCGTGAATTCCTCGATGCCCGTTGCGAACAAGAAGATTTATTGCGCAAGCAAGTTTCACAATATACGCCGAAAAAAGTCAGTGAAATTACCGGCGTGCCTGTTGATCAATTAATTCAGGCTGCTCGAATTTATTCAAAAGCACGTGCTGCATTTTTAGCTTACGGCATGGGTGTGACCCAATATGCCACCGGCACTAACAATGTTATGTCGATTTCGAACCTAGCATTAGTGTGTGGCCAAGTCGGTAAAAGCGGCGCAGGTATTAACCCGCTGCGTGGCCAAAACAATGTTCAAGGTGCCTGTGATATGGGTGCTTTGCCGGGTGTTTATCCGGGTTATCAGAATGCTAATGATCCAGCGGTTCAGAAAAAATTCTCTGAAGCCTGGGGCACTTCGGTCGCTAACAAGCCCGGTATGACTTCTTTGGGTATGTTGGAATCGGCCATGCAAGGCCAGTTCATGGGCATGATGGTGTTTGGCGAAGACCCTGTCGTGACCGACCCAGATCAAAACCAAGTAGAAAAAGCATTACGCAAGCTAGATTTTTTAGTGGTTGTTGAAATGGTGATGACGGAGACTGCCAAGTTTGCTGATGTGATTTTACCCGCGGCTAGTTTTGCCGAAAAAGACGGTACTTTTTCTAACTGTGAGCGCCGAGTTCAAAGAATTCGTAAAGCCGTTGAGCCAATGGGCCAGTGTAAAACTGATTGGCAAATGATGGGCCTTTTAGCCGAAAAGTTTGGTATTGGCGGCATGGACTGGAATGCTGCTGAAGAAGTATTTGATGAATTAGTTGGTTTAACGCCTATTTATTCAGAAATGAGCTATCCACGCTTAGCAGAAAACCATGGTCTGCAATGGCCCTGCACGCGAGAAAAACCTCAGGGAAGCCGCGTATTACATCGCAAAGAATTTCCCATTGGTAAAGCGCAATTAATTCCGCTGAACTGGTTGCCACCTGCAGAAAATCCAGATGCTGATTTCCCTTTCTATTTGACGACGATTCGTCTGCACTTCCATTATGGTTGTGGTTCGATGACGCGTAAATCACCGATTTTGGAACGTGAAACACCAAAAGGCGTGTTGTTCATGAACCTGCAAGATGGTGCCAACATGGGCTTGTATAACCATGCGCCGGTATCGGTAAGTTCACGCCGTGGTTATTTAGAAACGCGAGTGGTTCTGATTGAAGAATTGCCACAAGGCTTAGTCAGCATGCCGTATCACTTTAATGATACGCCATCGAATCAGTTGACCAACGACGTACAAGATCCGATCACTAAAATGCCTGAATTAAAAGCTTGTGCAGTTAAAGTAACCGCATTGCCAGCGGGCGTAGAGCCAAGATCAATTCAGGTGATCAAGTTAGAAAACCTTGCGGCAGAAGAAGCGGCATCAGGAGTGGTTGCATAATGAAAGTTTATAAACTGGAGCGACCAGAATTTTTACGTAATTGGTTATCTGAAGAGCGAGAAGTTTTTCAACCAGTCATGGATGCAACTGGCAATGGTAGCTGGCAACCAATTGCCCATGGTGCAGTTGAAGAATTCGATGACGAATTACGTCCATTAATGTCGCCAAAAGATTTCTTTTTCTCCGAGCGTGAAGATTTATTCCGTTTTGAAGCTGGTGCAGAAAACCCAACATTTAAACCGATTATTCCTCGTATAGAAAAGCGGGTTTTATTTGGTGTTAAAGCCTGTGATTTAAAAGCGATTGCTTATCAAGATAAGCATTTCGCTACCGACCCAAATTACCAGGCGCGCCGTCGTCAAACTTTGTTGGTTGGTATTGATTGCCACGCGCCTTGCGAAGGTGGTTTTTGCCCAACAGTCGATGCAGGCCCAACGGTACGTGACGGCACGGCAGACTTGGTTTTAATTCCAATGCCTTCAGTTGCCGGTGAGCAAGCGGGCTGGTGGTTAGGCTGTAACAGCCAGGCAGGTGAACATGCAATTTGGGGAATGAACCTTAAATTAGCAGAGGAAGGTTGGGATTATTGGCGCAAATTGACCGAAAAACGTGCCAAGGCATCTTTCCCTAATGACACTCAATTATTAAACGGTATTCGCCGCTTAAATGCGCGTGCCATTCCTGATGAATTATGGGACAAGTTAGGTATTCAGTGCCTAAGCTGCTCGGGCTGTACCATGGTTTGTCCAAGCTGCAGTTGTTATGCGGTTGAAGATATTAAAACACCCACCGGTTATGTGCGTGAGCGTTTCTGGGATTCTTGCTTAATGGAAGGCTTTCAAAAAGAAGCTAGTGGCGCTAACCCAACGCAAGCTTCTGGCAAGAGGGTTCAACGTTTCTGGTTCCATAAATTTTCTGATGATATCGCATCCCGCATGGATGACAGCTATGGCTGCGTCGGTTGTGGTCGCTGTGAAGTAACCTGTCCTGGCTCCATCGGAGTACATTCAGTGATGGAGGCAATTGCTAATGCATAAGCAACAACTGATCGATCACACGCCTGCGTTAATGCGCATTGTTGATAAATATCAGGACGGCGAAGATCTGTGTCATTTCACTTTTGCGCCCTTTAACGAGGGAGAGAGTCTAAACAAAGATGAAATGCCGGATCTATGCAATATCAATAAGGTCCAGCCGGGTCAGTTTATGATGCTGACGATTCCAAATGCCGGTGAAGCAGCATTTACTTATGCCAGTATGCCTGATGAAAACGGTCATTTTCACTGCCTGATCCGTAAAATTGGTGAGCTGACAGATGCGCTGTTTGAATTGGAACCAGGTGCCATGGTCGGTGGCCGAGGCCCAATGGGTCAGGGCTGGCCAAATCTTAAAGATAAAAAAGTATTAGTTATTGCTGGTGGTTGTGGTTTAGCGCCAGTAGCAGCAAAAGTAGATGCATTAATTGAGGCATCTGCCGAGCCAGTGGTTTATTTCTCAGCCAGAAATGAAGCCATGCTGGTAATGAAAAAAGAGCGTGAGCGCTGGCAAGAGCAATGCAAACTTTATGAAGCGGTCGATGACTGTAGTGGCGCGAGCAAGTCTTATCTAGCTGGTCGCCAATTGGCCGATAACCTAGATCAGATCATTCAAGACGATGGTCCATTTGACCATGTAATTACCTGTGGCCCTGAAGGCATGATGTTGGCAGTTTGCCGGATTATGGAAGGCAAAGGTTTTCCGGCAGATCACATCTGGTTATCGCTAGAACGCAGAATGCACTGTGGCGTTGGCTTGTGTGGTCACTGCTATATGGCCGATCACTTAGTATGCGTTGATGGCCCGACTTATCGCTGGGATCAATTAGGTGAATTGGTGGTTAAAGAAAAAGCCATTAGAGCACCAGAAAGTCCACTCGATATGGGGCACGCAGCTTCAAACTGTGGTGAAGAAAAAGAAGGTTGTGATGGCAACGGTGGTTGCGGTTGTCGTTAATTACCTTTTCATTTGGTAGATAGCAACCACCAGCCTTAGCTGGTGGTTGTCTATTTTGACACAATAGAATATTGACCAAGCTATTGATTAAAATGTTACTTGGAAGCGCAGACGTAGCTCATTACCGGTATCGTTGCTGTTATTATCTTCACCATCGGTATAATTAATGCCTAAACGTACATTTTTGTTTGCGTAGTAATTTAATCCGATAGTGTAAGCCGTTGCATCGGTTGTACCCAGTTCGATATCGCTATGGTTTCCGTCACCATCTTCGTAACGGGCAACCGCCTCCCAGGCACCACTCTTGCTGCTGGGAGATACTCGCTTGAATTTTCCACCTTTATAAGGACGGGTTTCTCCCGTAAAAATATAGCCCGCCTGAACATAGTACCCGCTGGCATCATTGTTAGATTCAGTAGTACCGTCTGTGTATTCAGCCTGTATATGAAATGGCCCAGTGGCGAAAGCTGCTTCAAGCCCTAGTGCTTGATCATCAGAGATGTTTTTATAAGCGACGCCTAAATGCAAAACACTACTCTGAGTTTTTACTGGAGAAAAAGTATAGCGAGCTGCAAAGCCTTTTTCTGAGTCAACGTCATTATCTGTAAACAATCCCAGTGCATAAGTTTGGTTGCCAAGAGCACCGTTAAATTGAATGCCTTCTGCTTTACCTACTGCAAATAGTTCGGTAATAGCAGAACGTTCCAATACGCTAATATCTTTAGAAGAAGTAAGCTCTTCCAAGCCAAATGGCATATTCTGGTTACCAATTGTAATTGTCTGGCCTGAATCGAAACCGTTATAGCGAAGGTATAAATCTTCAGCGCCGCTTCCATCTACATTAAATTGGGTTTTAAATGACCAGTTTTCAGAGATATTTCCTTTCACAAAAAGGCGACCACGTCGTAAATTAAAATCATCTTCATCAACCTGATTATTTTCTTCTGAACGGTTGTAATCATATTGAATTCGACCTCCAAACTGAAGGTTAAGGTCGCTATTTTGAATTTTCAAACCTTCAGCCATTGCAGGCGTGTTAGCAAGCAAAGCAGCAGCAAAAATTGAAACAGGCTTGATTTTCATAGGGTGATTATTCCTGAAGTTAAGGTCAATGTTCTTGCACTCAGTTATCAATAAGACAAGCTGATATATGTGTGCGCTATTAATGAAGTGACAAGCTGCGCGCAGTGTGCTTTGAAACTATTGGCTCGTCATCACAAATAATGCGACATATTTTCTTGTTAGGTGCTTCTTTGCATTAGGTTTTTCTAATTGCTATTGAAATAGTTAAAGTTTTGAATGTAGTTTCTGTGATAGATTATTTCGGCATAAGCAAATGAGAATCTTTCGCAACAAATCAATCGTAGTGCGAAGCTATGGTAAGCGCTCATAACCATGTTTTCAGAGTGATTTAATGAAAAGATTGAGCACTAAGGAAACTCAAAAAACATAAATAACACCTGCACAACTAAACTGGAGTTTTACAGGGGTTCTTGTGGTTGATTGATCATATGAATTTTGAGCGTTGCCGAACATGATTGATTTACGATTCTATTTACATGTTCAAAATGAGTCTTAAGAGAGACAAGTAAATTATTTTATTTATTTATTTGGCTTAGCATCGAGCATGGTGACACTTTTACTGCATCAACAGTAGTTGGCGTTTTTTTAGTCTTTATATAAGTCTTTGGGAAAAGTACTAGAAATTGCAACTACACCCACAAAAAATTCGATCAATAGATTAAGCCAAAAAGAGAAAGGCTGTGTCGCTCGTTGATATCGAACATCTGACTCCCAGGTGATTTCTATATAAGAGATGATTTCGCCAGAAATAATCGCGCTAATTACATTTCCTAGCCAAAGCCCGCCCAAACCCATTGCAATGCATCAAATATCAGCGCCTAACATTCTGCCGATGATTAAACCGAGCAACATGCCAGCTTTGGCAAGAAAGGGAGTGTTTTCCATTGGTATCTTGCTTGTTTGAAAAGCAAAGGATGACAGTGTGGTTTCACTGCTACCAATGTTTTGAAATAAGCATTGGTAATAGTAAAGCTTGTTATGACGCTCAAACTGAATACAATGGCGGCAGTTTTTAAGGCTTGAAATGATATAATTTCTGAAATGTTTGTTTCCCGTTCAAGCTTATATTCGCATTACGTTATTTTATTTTATTGGCTCTTTTTCCAATCTAGCAGGTTTCAATGATATCCATTGGTGTACGTTATATGGTGCTGTCGGCACTCGGGTTTGCCTTAATGACCGCTTGTGTAAAGGTGGTCGGTAACTATGGTATTCCAGTATTGGAAATTGTTGCAGCCAGGGCAATTGTCTCGCTAGTGATTAGCTATGTAGATGTGCGGCGTAAGAAGTTATCAATCTGGGGTAACAATAAACCATTGTTGATTGCTCGGGGCTGTGCCGGAGCATTGGCGCTGATGTGTGTTTATTTTGCGGTGACCAGCCTGCCTTTGGCTGAAGCGACCATCTTGCAGTATTTATACCCGGTATTTACCGCAATTCTGGCACTTGTATTTCTAAAGGAGAGGGTGCGTCCAACCACGATTATTTGTATTTTACTGTGCATTACTGGCTTGCTGGTCATGGTGCGGCCGGACTTTATATTGGGTGGTGTCATCTCTGAAGCGACAGCGTCACTACCGCTGATAAGTGTTATGGCAGCATTGTTAGGTGCTTTTGGCAGTGCGGTGGCTTATGTCATTGTTAAAAAACTAAGTAGAAGTGAAGACAGCTCGGTGATTATTTTTTACTTCCCGTTGATAGCTCTGCCAATTTCTATGTTGCTACTGTTACTGGCCGACAATTTTGTGCTGCCTAATCTGGAAGTGCTTGGCTTGATGGTATTGATTGGCATTTTCACTCAGATCGGCCAAGTCGGCTTAACCAAAGCGATGCAA
Organism: Pelagibaculum spongiae; assembly: GCF_003097315.1. Taxonomy (NCBI): domain Bacteria; kingdom Pseudomonadati; phylum Pseudomonadota; class Gammaproteobacteria; order Oceanospirillales; genus Pelagibaculum; species Pelagibaculum spongiae. Next base: position 52,455 of record NZ_QDDL01000010.1, on the reverse strand, counting down.
ACAGAAGCAGCGAGTAGCGCAACTGCGTATTCCTATGTTCAAGTTATTTTTTCGATGTTGTTAGGCTGGGCGCTATTTAGTGAACTGCCGACTTATTGGACTTGGATCGGCGGGGGTTTGATTATTAGCGGTGCGCTGATTAATTTGTACGGAAGCAGACCGCAACGACAAATCAAAAAGGTAGCATAGCAAGCGAACTATTCTGATGATTTAAGGTTGAGGAAGTGTAAGAAATAGTCTGTATTATTCTGCACTTAATTGTATGCTGCAAGGTCGTCATGAGCGAAGCGAATAGCGACAATATAAATATTTCACCATAGATGTCACGCTTCGCTTAGGCTCAGGGATGACCTACAGAGTGCCTCGCAATGAGGTCATCATTATTTTCATGCTTCAGCCTTTATTTTAATAACGATCCACTGAACATACCCAAGCTGGTCATAATTAAAGAGCCAAACAAATGCAGGCTAATTGCGCCCGCCGCCATCATTATTCGCCCCTGTTGTAGCAAGCCAGTGATCTCGGCAGAAAAAGTTGAAAAGGTTGTCAGGCTGCCGAGAAAACCGGTAATCACCAGTAGTTTCCATTCAGGCGCCAAGCTGGGAAAGTGAGCGAACATTGCCAAGGCCAGGCCAATTAAATAAGCACCCAACAGGTTAGCAATTAGGGTTCCAGGGGGGATGCTTGGAAATAATGAATTCAGCGCACTACCGATCAGCCAGCGAAGTGTTGCACCGATAGAAGCACCGGCACTAATGGCAATAATTGAGTTAAGCATTAAGTTTCTCTAGCTGGGTTCGATAGAAGCTATGAGCGCTGACACTATCCGAGTACCAAGATTATCTCGTATCAACACTAATGGTTACAAGTCGCTGCCGCCTCAGTAAAAGCAGCAAGCCGTGATGATTATACTGCTTGGCAGGATAAAAATCGTCAGCTGATATCAAATGTCATATTTTGCAATGTTGCTTGGATGAAGTTGTATTGGTGGCTGCGTAAGTATTCGAAGAAGGTAATGCACTAAGGTAGCTATATTATCGAGTGCGGCATATCTGCTAAATCGTGCAGGAAAAATACAATGATTGATATGCGGGTTTAATCGAGATGCGTCTGCTTTAGCCAAGCAATAAAAAACGGCAACCATCGCTCGCTATTACATGAGCAAAGACTGCCGTTATAAACGGGCTTTCCTGAAGATCAGCATTGGGCATTGCTGATGAAAAATACTCTGGCAGTTAAGTGATAGTGATATTAATGCCTAACTGGCGCTATCCAGTGGTATTTCTCTTTGTTGTACTTCTCGTTATTGCATTTCGTTATGGTCTTTCTTTAACGTGTGCCGTTAAGTTAGGTTCTATTTTGATCTATCGGTATTCGTTTTTTTAAAGTGGGTTCCATTGTGATACTGGAGTTTCTAACAGGCTCAACAAATGAGCTTGTGCCAACTTCAAATTCTTGTGGCACCGTTCACTCATATTCTGCCCTAATTCGAAATCATCACCGCCAATGCCTAATTGATAGCAGGGTGGTGTTTCTGATTCTGTTAGCATGCCATGAAGTGACATCACGGTTTCCGGTGTCTGGGCATGGCTAGAAAAATGAACGTTAATTTGTGCGGCTAATTGCTTGAAACTGATGGTTTCACATTGACTGTCGCAGTCGAGAAATATGACTGCATCGACGTCTTTTAAATCGTATGCATGCTCAGGGCCGAGCTGCATATCTTCAACCAGATGCAATTGACAGTCTATTTGTGACTGAATTTCTTCAATTCGATTTAACAGTACCGGTGCTGCACCATCATCGCCGCGGGCAATATTGCCATAGGCAATCAAACTAATTTTTGTCTTACTGAGATGGTCACTCATAGCAATAAACCTGCTAAATGTTTTTTATTCCAGCGACCGACTGGCCGCTAGAATAAATTAGTTAGAAAAATAATCGATTAAATTATCGAATTATTAACCTTAGCTAAACTCACCATTCGAATTTTTACTTAATTGATGAATCAGCTGACCTTTGCTATCGAGCATTTCCACATGCAGCGGCATTTTACCAATTGCGTGGGTAGCACAAGACAAACATGGGTCATAAGAACGCACAGCAACTTCTAGCAGATTTAACAAGCCAGGTGTAACTTCATTACCATCAATATGCTGATTAGCCGCTGAACAAACTGCTTCGTTCATGGCAAAGTTATTACTAGTAGTCGATACAATCAGATTCGCCATGGTGACTTGGTCGTCATCATTGACTTCATAATGATGGAATAAGGTGCCACGAGGCGCTTCGATAATACCGATACCTGAGCTTTGTCTATTGCCTTTAGCGACTAAATCGAGGCTAAACAGATCTGGATCTGCCAGCACTTTCTGAATTGATTCTGCACAGTGCAATGCTTCAATCATTCGTGCCCAGTGGAACGCCAGATTTTGATGCGCAAGCGGGTTACCCGCTATTTTCATAAAATCTTGACGATAATGCTCGGCTAAAGGCGTCGAAATAGAATCACAGTTATTAATTCGAGCCAATGGGCCAACGCGATACCAGCCAGAGTCGCCACCTTGCGCTTCACGAATTGAGCGCAAGAATGGGAACTTCATATAGCTCCAGCTCTTGGCTTCTTCCTGAATTAAGTCGGTGTAACGCTCATTCGGGAACTGATCATTAAGGATCGAACCGTCAGCGTTTTTAACACGCAAGTTACCATCGTAAAATTCTAGGCCGCCCTTTTCGTCAGTAAGTGACATATAAGGTGATTCGGTGCTAGCGAACGAATTAAATAATTCGGTGTCTTCTAGGCACAAGCGACGAGCCAATTCGACGGCGTCTTTGCTCCACTCAACGATTTGATCAATTTCAGCGGTCAGGTATTGATAAACTTCGCGGTCTAACGGCTGGTTCATGCCACCTGGAAGTGCTGCAATACCGTGGATACGTTTACCACTGACAGCACGAATAACTTCTTGGCCGAATTTACGGATTTTTACGCCTTGGACGGCAATTTCCGGATATTCTTTTAACACGCCAATAATATTACGCTTGCTAACATCGCTGTCGTAACCAAACAATAAATCAGGTGATGCCAAATGGAAGAAGTGCAGTGCATGAGACTGTAATAATTGTCCCCAGTGTAACAACTGGCGCAATTTTAAAGCCGCAGGTGTTAATTGTTTAACACCGTTAATTTGGTCGATTGCCTTGGCTGCTGCCAAATGGTGGCTCACCGGACAAATACCACATAAGCGCTGAACTAATAATGGCAGCTCATAATAAGGGCGGCCTTCAATGAATTTTTCAAATCCACGAAATTCAACAATGTGTAAACGTGCCTGCTTAACATGACCTTCGTCGTCAAGCAGTAGAGTAATTTTTCCGTGGCCTTCTACGCGGGAAATCGGCTCAATGGCGATACGGCGGAGGCCAGCTTGCGTTTGGTTTTCCATTAGTCAAAACGCCTATGTGGATAATCAATATTAGGTTCGCGGCCTTCAAGCAGTGCCGTAATGAGTTCAAGAAAAGCCGGTGCAGGTGGTGGGCAACCTGGTAAGAAATAATCTACTTTCACCAGTTCGTGCAACGGTTGCACTTTTTCTTGTAAGCGCGGAATTTCCGGGTCATCGGGGATAATATCAGTGGTTAGGTTATAACCGGTTTGATACACCTCTTTCAGACAATCTTGAACATCGATTCCATTGCGCATAGCAGGTAACCCACCATTAATTGCGCAGGCACCAACAGCAACTAAAACTTTGCAGTTCTCGCGGAAATCTTTTAGTACGTGAACATTTTCTTCGTTACACAGACCGCCTTCAATTAAACCTAAATCACATTTAGAAATATTTTTGATATCGGTAATGGGTGAGCGATCGAACTGAACGTGTTTTTCAACTTCGATCAGTGCTTCGTCGATGTCTAGTAACGACATGTGACAACCAAAGCATCCGCCCAGAGAACAGGTGGCTACCTTTATTTTTTGATCAGCCATGGTTTTCACCCTCTTTGACTCGTTCCAGACGCTGGTTGCCTACTTCACCGATCGACTGATTGTCATAAATCCGTTGACCAGGGCGTTGGCTGTAGTTGTTCTTTTTATGGAATAAAGCGCCAACGGGGCAAATGTTTGCTGCTAAATCATCAACAGTAAGTTTTGATTGGCCTAAAGTACCGTCGCTAGAGTGGACCTGCAGATAAGTCTCAGGACCCCGTCCAGCTAACGAGAAGACATCTTTTTTATCGACCTGAGCACTGGCACGGCGACACAGTGAACAGTTAATGCAACGATCACGATCGAGAATGATATCTGGATGCGTTGCATCCATTTCCCGAATTGGATATTGCAGTGGGAAGCGAGTATGAGTAATGCCAAATTCATAGGCCAAGGCCTGTAATTGACAATTACCTGACAGTTCGCAAGTTGGGCAGTAGTGGTTACCTTCAGCAAATAAAAGCTCGATTAATTGCTTGCGCAAATCGAGAATTTCTTCGCTGCTGTTTTCCACAGCCATGCCCGATGAAGCTTTAGTCAGGCAAGAAGATACGCAGCGACCATTTATTTTTACTGTACAGAGCTTGCAGCTACCATGAACTGTTACTTCAGGATGAAAGCAAAGATGTGGAATATAAACATCTGCTTTTTTTGCCGCAGCCAGAACGGTTTCACCTGGTTCAAAAGGAACCTCCTGGCCATCAATTAAAATGGTATTGGAATTACTCATGAGCCATTTCCTGATTTTCTGCCTTCTGGGCTTTCAGATGATGATGGAAAATCTGACCAATACTTTGTCCAGCTGTTTTACCCAAGCCGCAATGGCTGGTAGTCATCATCAGCTTACAAGTATCAAGCAGCGTTTTTTCATCCTGCTTTTGCAAGGTTCCGTTCATAACCTGGTCGCTGTAAGCGGCCAACATTTGGCAACCACCACGACAAGGGGTGCAGAAACCGCAGCTTTCGTGAACAAAGAAATGGCTGAAGTTATGCAGTAAATCCTTTGGTTGACGATCGCTATTAAATACCATCATTGAACCAGCGCTATATAAGCGACGGAAATCAATTGCGGTATCGAAACGGTTTTCAGTAATTAAACGACCTGCTGCGCCACCAACCTGAACCATGGCAGCTTCTTTGCCGCCGCATGCCTTCATCATTTCAGCGATGCTGGTACACAGAGGGAATTCGTAAATACCAGGGTGTTTACAATCGCCCGAAATACTGTGCAATTTACTGCCAGGGGTGTGGCTACAACCGACTGAACGGAAGTTATCCAAGCCTTTGTCCGCCAATAGCGCAACGTTACAAAAGGTTTCTACGTTGTTGACTACGGTAGGGCGGCCAAGGAAACCTTGATCGACTGGGAATGGTGGTTTAATCCGTGGAATGCCACGCTTGCCTTCCATTGAATCGAGCATTGAAGATTCTTCACCACAAACATAAGCGCCAGCGCCCATGTGAATGCCAATATCAAAATCTTCAGTTAATAAGCCTGCTTCACGGCGTTTTTTAATCGCATTATTAATGTGGCCATACATGTAAATGTATTCTTTGCGAAGATAGATATAACCGCTCTTGGCACCTATCACTTCACCACAAATAGTCATGCCTTCCAGTACATTTTCAATATGCCGATCTAACAGCACACGGTCTTTAAATGTTCCGGGTTCGCCTTCGTCAGCATTGCAGGCAACCACTTTATGATCGCCAATCGCTTTACGACAAGCCTGCCATTTAAATGCGGTACTAAAGCCCGCGCCACCGCGACCTTTCAAACCGGCATGATCCAGCTTGAGGATGAAATCTTCAGGTGATGCGGTTTTAACCTTGGCCAAAGCTTCGCCAGCAACAACATGGTGGCGCAGTAATGGGCCAGGCTTGCGAATATTGCTGGAGATTTCAAACCAGTTGGCTGGCCATTGATCTAATGGGGTGTCAGTGCTAATTAATGCCAATATGTCATCGACACGTTGTGCATTAATACGGCCCATTGCAAAACCATTAATTAATAATGCAGGGCCTTGTTCGCATAATCCGGTGCAAGAGGTTTCATTAACTTGAATCTTGCCTGGATTTTTTTTGGCGTACTTATTAAACCGGTCAATGTTGGTTTGTTGACCAAGCATCATATCGGTGATGTTAGTACTCAGGTGAACAACCCATGGTGCCGTGGGCTCTGCATCCAGTAGATGGTAAAAATCGATAATCCCTCGGATTTTAGTCTCGGTAACGCGGGTGCGTTCGCTTAATGCTTTTCTTAACTGTGGTGGAACCCAGCCCAAGAAATGTTGAATGCGAACTAGAGCCTGAAGTACGTCTCCGGGACCTTCAATGCGATAACCATCCATTAACGCATCTAGTTCCACATCATCATGAGATGAAGGGTATGGACCGACTTTTTTAAAAGTCACTGTTGACTCCTACGCTTGGAACAGCGGCTAGTTAGTATAAAAACAACATTTATAAAGCTGCTGTTTTATCTCGTGTGCCTGAATATGCCTCTCAGATGAACAATATTTAAAATCAGAGGCTGACGTTCATTAACTGAACAACTGAACCAGTAGGGAGTGCTGACTTTAAAACCATGTTCTATCCTGATCGAATTATCTTGAGTAAATTAAGAGGTATACTTTTTGATCTAGCACAACTAAAAAGACTAATTTTTTTTTGTTCGAACTAAACATGGTGGCAGGTCAAAAAAACTTACTTAATTAAAGGTTTTTGAGTGACAGAATATCTTGTTTATCAATGAATTTCGTAATCGAACATTAGGTTTGGTGGGTTGCTTGTTGTATTAAGCTTATGTTTTTAAATATTTTTTGTTGCTTTGCCGCCAAATAAATAAAAGTAAATACGAACTTTTCAGATGTTAAAGATTAGGTCATACCAAAAGTTGCACCTCATTGTGGTAATACCAATAGCGAGATCATATAGTTAGCTGGTGTTCTAGCAATAAGAGGTAGTCAGCAGTTATCTATTTGGGATAATGCATTACTAGCTAATATTCTGCGGCGTGGGTTTAAGTGCTACTAGTATAGTTTTTAAAAAAAATCCCAGCTTTTAATTAAGTTTTTTTTCAGGTTTTTTTTAGCGAAGTTATTTTGCTTGTTTCTAGTGCTTGAGGTATTTGCTTATGAGTTATTAATTTTGGTCTGACCCTTTAAGTTTTTTTTGACTCACTTTATATCAGTTTTTAATGATGCAATTAAAATCGTTAAAAGTTTGATGTTCGCTTTCGCGGTCGTGGAATGATTCTGAATAAGAAAAATAGCGATTGATTGTTACTTTGCAGGCCAGCTTTTCAATCAAAAAGATACTTTTAAAATAAGCATTTAACTGCAGAAAAAGTACTTTAAATAGCGTATAAAGGTCAGCTAGGTGACAGATTATTCCTAGCAACTCAGAGGCGGTGTTTCGGAGATGTGACGCTGGTAATGGCAGGGTCCTTGATCTCGAGTAGTTATCATGCCCCCAATATTGATCAACCGAGGAGTGACTGATTGGACGGTGTAACCTTAGCGGCTTTTTTGCTGATTGTTGGCGTGGGTAGCTATGTGCAAACGGTCACTGGCTTTGCGCTAGGTATGATTGTTATGGGCGGTGTGACATTGGCCGGCCTGCTACCGATTCAGTTCACCTCAGCAGTGGTTAGCCTATTGGCAATATCCAATGGAGTTTTTGCGCTGAAAGGGCGTTGGAATCAGCTGGATTTAAAACGAGTGCTGAGTGGCTTGGCGATTATGCTGCCTTTTATGGGCGCAGGGCTTTATCTGCTAACACTACTGAGTAGTCAGATGAGCCATTGGCTGGAAATAGTACTGGGCTGTGCAATTATCCTCGGTGGTTGCTTGTTAATGCTCAAGCCTGAGCCGCTAAAGCAAGCTTCATCAAAAGCGGTGTTCTTTGCTGCCTATGCTATTGCAGGTTTATTGGCCGGTGTATTTGCCTTGGCCGGGCCGCCGTTGGTTTTTCTCTATTACCGGCAACCCTTTTCATTCAACTACATTCGGTTTTGTCTCTACGGCACCTTCATGTTCAGTGCCTTAAGTCGCAGTGTCATGGTGGTGGCGCAAGGACAAATGAACCAAGACATTTTACTAACCGGTTTGCTGGCCGTGCCGATTGTTGGTTTAGCGACCTGGGCAGGCCGTAAATTTCCACCGCCACTATCAAATAATAATATGCGGCGATTGGCATTTGTTCTGCTAATTGTTCTGGGGAGTAGTTTGTTGTTGCGGGCGGTTTTTTAGGGTGGCTAACTTAAAGGAAGCTGATTTCTTCAGTTGCTTTATTAAACTTGTATTTGTCAGCAACGTATTTTGCTGAGTTTTCAATATATGGGAATACTGTGCTTTCATTAATATTTAAAAGGTCAAGCTCTTGAAGAATGGAGCTTTTATTTGTGACAGTAATTCTACGAACACTAATTTCAGGTGTTCCCTCTTCATCAAGAGTTGCGTCATGGCCAAATAACAGAAATGCACCAGACTGAGATGTAATTCTATCATTACTTTGTTTGCCTTTTACACAGATGATTTTTTTTAAATCACTTGGTTTGATCTTTGACTCGAAGTACGATTTCTCTTCTCTGATATGGTGTACCAATCTTTTGATTGGGGTTTGTTCGTTAAATGGCTTAAAATCAAAATCGATCCTATCTTTTTCTTCTTTTGGTAATCTTGCTAAGTTGGAAATGCAGCTGACTACATCAGAATCAAAATATTTTATTTCATTTCTTTTTATAGAAAAAATAATTACTTCGCCAGTGCTTTCTGACTGGGACTTACAAGAGGTGCACTCTGGCTGAAATTTGCAGGAAAAATATAAAGCAATAAGTGGATTTGATGTTATGTCTAATAATCTAGTTGGTAGTGAGTAATGCTGCATTCTTACTAATCTATCTAAGGTATACTCGTCAGGTTGAAAATCTGATGAGTTGGAGATGATTAACTCTCTATATAGTATGTGTTCATTTCTTAGGTATAGGTAGTTTCCATTAGCATCTTTTCTAAATAGAGATGGTTCTAATTTATATTTTTGCTTATTGGAATGTCCTCGATAAAAAAATTCTGAATCATTTCCTCTATCTAATGAAAAAACTTTCCCAACAAACCCCTTTACTGTACTTATTGTAGCGTTTGATTGTTCGCGAACCGCAGGTTTTTCAAGTATTTTTTTATCACCTATTAAGTTTTGAGTCAAAATATTAGCCTTTATGAGGCGATCAAAAAGATCTTCGTCTTTTATAGCCCAATGAGTTCTCCCCATTTCCCATTTTCGAATATCAAGTAACTGAGAGATTGGATAAATTTTTTCAAAAGATATTGGGCCAATATCTGGATAAAATTCAAATTCAATAAATAGCTCTTGTCCTCGTTTCTCGATCTGGTTAAGTTTTCCAATGTAGAAATCTTTTTCATAACCTTCATATGCAAATATACAGGGGTAACTCTTAAGAGTACTTATAAGTTCCGGTGTTAGGGATGTAAAAGCGGTGGCGATAGATTCAGTTGTATATTCGAGGAAACGACTTTTATCAAATTTATAGGATAGCTTGTCCCATGCACCGATATTTGCCGTAACTAATAAGTTGTACATGATATATTTCCTATAAATTTAACGCGTAAGTAGACAAATTAATGAGTCCAATACCCACGGAAATAGGTGTTCTTATTTTTTATGGACGATTGCGGCGACTAAAAAAATCATTCTCACTTTTCGTTTCGTTTGCGGCTTTCTTCCATCTATGGCTTAAAGCGTGTGGAGCATCCGTTGCGATTTCATACTCTTTCACGCGAACGCTATCAACTTGATCCATACAATTAGTGGCATTGAGTTGAAAATCAAGAATGTATTCAATTTCTTTCTTCAAAGCTCCATACCGTCTGGCTACGACTCTTTGTGAATCGGCCTGTTCAGATAGGCGTAAAAAGGTTTGCAAGTATGCAAATAATGCCGCAGAAATACCGATAGTTGGTGAGAGCCACGAAGGCATAATAGTATTAGGAGCAAAAATTAACACGCATGATGTAGTCGTTAAAGCGATCAACATAATACCTAGAAAAAGATGGTATCGACCATAACTAATCGCGGTGTAACTGTGTGCTATTTGTGCTCTCTTGCATCTAGAGCGCCACTTCATTAACGTTTGTTTCTGATCTTCATTCAATTTAGCTACCTGACTATATAAAAAACCGATGAACTAACTCTATTAGATCCACAATCGTGTAGTTTGAAACTGGTTGTTGTTGTTGTTGGATGAGTATACTGCCGAAATAGCGGTTTAATTTCTACTGCGCGGATCAATCACAGGTGAAAATGTGAAGCTCAGATACTTTCTCATATTGTTCACTATTTAGAATGCTCAAAAACTACATATTAATTCCTATGTCATAACTAGCAAGATTGGTAGCCAATATTACTAAACCAATCCCTCCACCCGCAATAACTTCTTCTTCATCTCCAGTCCCGATGCAAAGCCAGTCAAGCTGCCGTCTTTACCAATCACTCTATGGCAGGGAATCAGAATAGATAGCGGATTTTTTCCTACCGCTGCGCCCACGGCTCTGGCGGCAGTTGGTTTGTTCAATTTCGCTGCTAATGCGCCGTAATTGCTGCTTTGGCCAAATGGGATTTCTAGCAAGGCTTGCCAAACCCTCATTTGAAACTCGGTGCCTTTGGGGTTGAGCGGCAAATTAAATTCGGTTCGTTCACCTTTGGCGTATTGTTCTAGCTGGCCTTTTAAAGTCAGAAATAACGGATGACCATCGATTTTTTTCCAGTACTGCCAGATGGGTTCGTGCTTTTGGCCGTCGAACCATAAATGACAAAGCTGATCATTGTCGGCTGCAGCAAAGGTAGTACCGAAGGCGGTTTCAAAATAGCTATAAATCATGATCGATTGTTCCTGGTGAATTTAGTTGGCTTATTATGCGTCTGTAGGCTGATCAAATTCAGTTGCTGGTAGGTAGGTCGCCCCTTGCCATAAATGCATGACCGCATAGCTGCGCCAGGGCCGCCATTGTTGGGAGATGCTTTGTAGCTGTTTGGCGTTTTTGCTGCCAAGGCTTTTTATCACGCCGAGGTCTTTATCCAAAAAAGCATCTGGCCAGCCAAGCGCTCGCATGGCGATATATTGTGCGGTCCAACTGCCAATCCCCGGTAGTGATTGCAGCTGTTGTAACGTTTGTTCAATATCAGATGTCGTGGTGAGCTGAATCGTTTGATCATTAATCGCATGGGCAATCGCCTGAATGGCGGTGCAACGTTGTCGAACAATTCCCAGTTCGCCCAATTGAGCCGGTTGCAGTGTGCTAATGGTTTTAGCATCGGGAAAGCTGTGGCTTAGCTCAGCAAAAGGTGTGGTTACTGATTGGCCAAATGCTTTGGCAACCCGGCTGGCAATGGTATGCGCCGCTTTAACCGTTATTTGTTGGCCGAGAATAGCCCGCACGCTCATTTCAAAACTATCAAATGCTCCGGGTAGTCTGAGGCCTGAATTTGTCAGCTGTAAATTAGACATTTGCGGGATAATCATTTGCGGGTCGCAGTCCAGATCAAACAGGTGGCGAACCCTTTTTAGTACTTCGGTAATTACCGGTGCCAGATTATCGCTCAAGGTGATTTTCAACTGATACTTTTCAGTAAGGTCGCTGACTTCCAGCCAACCAAAAATAACCTCAGGCTGGTTTGATTTAGCGCTTTTTAAGTCAGTCGTAGCTAAAGCAGCAGCTTCAATAGACACCACTCGACGATAAACAGCATGGTCTTGATCTAGCTCGACCGATTCAACGCCGGGAATGACTCGTTTGGATAAAAACGACAATAAACCTCGCCAATCAAAAGGTGGTCGATAACCCAGTTTTAACTGCAGTGTTTTTGAATAGGTAGTTTTATTAGATGTTTTATTAATCGACTTATTAGAGGGTGCTAGCTGCTTTCTAAACTCGCTGGGCGTTTGCTGGTAATACTGCTGAAAGCGATGATTAAAGCTTCGTAAACTGGCAAAACCGCTTTGCATCGCAATGGTCGTGATCGGCAGTTGAGTATCGCGAATTAACTGGCAAGCCAGTAGCAGTTGTTTGTTGCAAGCGTAATCTAAAGGCGACACGCCTAATTCAATTTGAAACAAACGCCGCAAATGGCGACTGCTAATTCCCAATCGAGCCGATAGTTGTTCAATCGAATGCTGCTGTAGAAAACCATGATCAACCAAGCGGCAGGCCTGGCTAATTAAAGCATCTGGCATGTCGATACTAGAAAGCCCCGGCGCTAACTCCGGTCGACATCGCTTACAAGGCCGAAAACCAGAATGGGCCGCCGCTGCCGCTGTTTTGAAAAACTGGCAATTCTGTTGTTTCGGTAAGCGAGCAGGGCAAACTGGCCGGCAATAAATTCCGGTGGAGCTGACAGCAACAAAAAACCGGCCGTCAAATCGACGGTCTTTGCTTTTTAAAGCTTGGTAATAAGCAGATGTCGTTTCTGCGGATGTTGGCTCAGCGAGAGGAGTAGATTCAGTTTTCATACCTTTCAATATACTCACAATCTAGTAGTTAACTAGCAAGATTCGGACAGTAATAAGCCTGTCGAGATCAGGCGGTGATTGTGAATGAGAGCTGGTATATCCAATAAGCCCGACCAAAGTGGTATAGCTTTTGTGACTGGCTGCAGGATTATTGGTAGTGAGTAGCAAGCTTGGCGGTGGTTTTCTTGCAGGTTGTTTCTGATAGATTGGTTAAAAAGAAATGTCTCTGTTGGCCGCTGCAGCTAACTGTTGCGGCAACACATTAATAATAACCAGAAGGGCTTTATCATGCCGGGTTGGCTGATTGCGATTATTTTGCTGGGTTACATCGTGCTGCTTTTCACGATTGCCTGGTTAGGTGATCGTCGAGAAATTGTTGCCAGTAGTAAAACCGCTGCATGGGTGTATGGCTTGTCGCTGGCAGTTTACTGTACTGCATGGAGCTTTTTTGGTGCAGTCGGCCAAGCCTCGGAAGATCTTTGGTCATTTTTGCCAATTTACCTCGGGCCGCTGATTTTATTTTGGGTGTTTTGGAAGCTCCCCAAGCGACTGGTTGAAACCGGAAAAGCGATGCATTCCGGTTCGATTGCCGATTTTTTGGCCAATCGTTATGGCAAGGATTCGGCGCTAGGGTTAATCGTTACCGGTGTTTGTCTGTTAATTATTTTGCCGTATATCGCACTGCAGCTTAAAGGCATGGTAGTGGGTTATGGCTTGTTGACTAATGGTTTTGGTCCGCCAGTAGCGACTTCGGCACAGGCACCTTTGGCATTAGTCATCAGCTTGATGTTGGCTTTGTTCACCATTTTATTTGGTGCCAGACATGCCGATGTTACCGAACACCATCGTGGCATTATGATGGCGATTGCTTTTGAATCGTTAGTGAAGTTGCTGGCATTTGTTTTAGTGGGTTGCTGGGTAATTTGGGGGATGCAAGATGGGCCGATGGCACTTCTTGAAGAGGCTCAATATTCGGCTTCGGTGAGGCCACTGCTAGAAAAAGAATCTTCAATAGGCGATTTGTTAATTCACACCATGGTCGCCATGTTAGCTTTTTTGTGCCTACCGCGGCAGTTTCAGGTGATGGTGGTCGAGAACAGAAATCGCCACCATTTATCGTTGGCTCGCTGGGTGTTTTCTGGCTACATCGTCATAGTAGCTCTGCTGGCTGCGCCCTTGGCAATTGCCGGTAAATTAATGTTACCGGCCAGTATTCCGGCAGATGGCTATGTGATTAGCCTGCCGTTGTTTGATGGCCAGCCGTTTTTAGCGCTAATAGCATTTATTGGTGGTGCATCGGCGGCAACCGGCATGGTGATTGTGGCGACCATGGCGTTATCGGTGATGATCAACCACGAATTATTATTACCGATGATGCTGAAAAAGCGTCGGCTAGCGGGTGTTAGTCATCAGCTGTTAAATCTTCGCCGTGCCAGCATGGTGGTGATTCTGTTATTGGCCTGGTTACTGTTTTGCTTTTTAGATGACCAACAATCACTCGGTCAATTGGGGATGATTGCTTTTGTTGCAGCGGCCCAGTTATCACCGGCCTTGGTTGGCGGCTTATTTTGGCGGCAAGGTAATCGAGCGGGTGTTTATTGTGGCTTAATTCCCGGGTTATTAATTTGGTTAGTTGCACTGGTGTTGCCTGCAATGGGCTTAGCCAATACTGATTGGCTTGAAGGCAGTGCTCAATTAGTCGGTTTGGAATCTAGCCTTTCGGTCAGCATGTTGTTGTCGTTGGGTGTTAATGCGCTGGGATACAGCATCGGTTCACTGGTTTTTCCTGCTAGCTTGCAAGAACGCCGCCAGGCACTTAAATTCTGTGATCCGAGCTTGGCTGATATTGGAAATGGTGAAGCCCAAGAGATCGAAGTATCCAGCCTTGAACAATTAATGAAACGATTTTTGGGTCGAGATCGCTCAGAAAAAGTGATGGCCGAATTGATTGAATTACCGGCAACGTCTCGGTTAGAAAGAGCCGAAAGATTGTTAGCTGGTGTGGTCGGGCGAGTGTCGGCCAGGTTATTACTCGATTCAATTCTAGTCGGGCGACGATTACGCCACGATGAAATGGAATTATTGCTTGATGAAGCTTCTGAACAAGTGCGTTTCAGTCGACAGGTGTTGCACGGTGCTTTAGAAAACATTAACCAAGGGATAAGTGTTGTCGATTCAGATTTACGGCTAGTGGCGTGGAATCGTCGTTATCTGGAATTATTTAATTATCCCTCTGAATTAGTTCAGGTCGGTACTCATGTACAAGATCTCATCCGATTTAATGCTGATCGAGGTTTATGTGGTCCGGGAGAAAACCAAGAACATGTGACCAAACGAATTGGTTATATGCTGCAAGGTCGGATGCATCGTTCAGAGCGAATTCGTCCTGATGGCCGAGTGATTGAAATTCAAGGTACGCCGCTACCCGATGGTGGCTTTGTGATGACCTTTACCGATATTTCAGTGTTTCGTCAGGTAGAGCGCGCGCTGAAATCGACTAATGAAACGTTGGAACAGCGAGTCGATACGCGAACGAGAGAGTTAGAAAAAGTAAATGAAATGCTGCTTCGTGCTCGTAACGAAGCAGAAAAAGCCAATCAGTCAAAAGGTCGATTCCTTGCGGCCATTTCCCATGATTTGGTTCAGCCATTGAATGCAAGCAGATTATTTTTAGATAGTTTGAAAATGCAGCTGGGGCCATCGTCTCCGCAAGTGCTCGATCAATTAGATCAGTCGCTGAATGCCGGTGAAGATATGCTACGAGATTTGCTTGAAATTTCTCGACTGGAAAGTGGCAAAATTGAGCCAAGAATTGAGGCAATTGCAGCCGATGAATTTCTTGGTGGGTTAGTCAGTGAATTTCAATTGCTGGCTAAAGAAGCAGAAATGGAATTGCATTGGGTGAAATCCAGCTTGGTGTTTTCTTCCGACCCCAGATTACTGCGCCGTATTCTGCAAAACTTTTTAACCAATTCGTTGCGTTATGCCAAACATAAAAAGCTGCTGTTAGGTTGTAAACGTCGTGGTGATCAGCTGGAAATTCTAGTTTGTGATAATGGCCCTGGTATTCCGGAAGGTCGGCGAGATGAAATTTTTGCTGAGTTTTGCCGGCTGGGTGCTGGAGGAGAAGGGTTGGGTTTGGGGCTGGCGATTGCTAAAGGTTTCTCACAAATATTAGAGCATCCGTTGCACCTAGTTTCACGGCCAAATCGTTACACCGCATTTAGCATTCAAGTGCCATTAACCCAGCACAAGGTTATTCCTAAGTTTAAACCAGTGACTCATTATGCTGGTCAAGATGTTCCATTGCGGATTTTATGTATTGATAATGAACTGTCAATTTTAAGTGGTTTAGACCAGTTATTAACGGGTTGGGGGCATCGAGTTCGACTAGCTGCCGATCAGCAACAAATGCAGCAACAGTTAGCTGATGGCTGGCAACCGCAATTGGTGCTGGCAGATTATCATTTGAATGATGGTGATACCGGACTGAACTTGTTTAACCAGATTCGCCAGCAGTGGCCGCAAATTCCAGGTATTGTTATTTCAGCCGATCATAGTGAGTTGGTACGTAAGGAAATTCTTAACAGCGGCCTGAAGTATTTACCCAAACCGGTGCGACCAGCTGCATTAAGAGCTTTGCTGAGAAATTATGCTGCGAGTTCTGATGGATAAAAACTCCCGGTTGTTGGTGATTAACCAGCAGCCGAGATTTTTTATGATGCTTAATTATCAGCTTGAAGTTGTTGCAAGGCTAAAGCGACTTGAGTTCGGCTGCTTAGGCCTAGCTTTTTCAAAATAGCCGTTATATGTGCCCTAATAATTGCTTCAGGAATACCTAATTCATATGCAAATTGCAGAGAGCTTACAGCGAAATGCAACTTGACCATATTTCTTTACATACTTAAAACTGATAATTCTTAATTATTAGCTTGAAGCTGCTGCAATGCTAAAGCGACTTGAGTTCGGCTGCTTAGGCCTAGCTTTTTCAAAATAGCGGTCATATGTGCTTTGATGGTCGCTTCAGAAATACCGAGTTCATAGGCAATTTGCTTATTGAGCAAGCCTTCGGCTGCCAGCTTTAACACTTTCATTTGCTGTGGTGTGAGTGAAGCGACACGCTGCTCAAGGTCAATTGAAACATTTTCGACCGGGCTGCCTGATATATCGGGCTGATATATATCGCCATCGAGAATTTGTTTAATTGCTTGGCATAACACGTCCAATGAAGATGACTTTGGAATAAAGCCGCTTGCACCGGTTTGTAAAGCGCGATGAATTAAGTCGGGTTCTTCTCGGGCAGATACCACCGAGACAGGTACTTCAGGGTAATGTTCTCTGACCCACAACAAGCCAGATAAGCCCCATGCGCCGGGAATATTTAAGTCGAGTAATACCAAATCGACAATTTCTGGCCGTTGTAATTGATGCTGTAAAGCAGCCAGATCTTGGCATTCAACGGTTTCTGCAGTAGTAAATGTCTGGCTAATTGCATTGATTAATGCGCTTCGAAACAGGGGGTGATCCTCGGCTACCAGAATTCTGAGAGACATATATACCTAGGCTATATTTTCAGGTCTGTTTTAGCTGTACTACGAAAATAGTTTTAGAAACTGTAGTTTCTAATTACTAAGCGGGTAGGCAGCTTACAGATTTTGAGTTTGTTGACCCATCTTGCTTGTAAAAAAACCTTCGGGCAAGTCTGTTTGCCTGAAGGTTCTTATGTTTAATTAAACGGCGATGACTATCGAGAGGTCATCTAGGTAGTTATGCAGCAGCGATTATTCAAATGGAAATTGCAGCTTTATATAAGCGCTCCGCTCCAGTAGTGATCCTGAGTAGCCGTAAAGTTTGTCACGGAACTCGCCATGGTCGGTTTGCAGTAGGTTTTGCCCCACTAAAATCAAATCACCCCAGCTGTAATTCTTCTCTACTCGCAAATCTAACTCCGTGTAAGAATCAACGCCTGCGGGATAAGCCAAGTCATCTTGAAAGCGCAACCATGCATCGAGCTTCCAACCGCCAGATAGATCAGCGCTGGCGCGTAAGCTAAACAATTGCTCGGCGCTCATCGCTTGTTGTACATCGGCATAATAGGATGAAATGGTGTCGGTCAGAGTAGTGTCCAGTTTGATATCTACCCAAGTGTAAGTGGCTCGCAGCTTCCAGAAATCTTCTTGCCAGGTAGCGGCTAATTCAACTCCTTTGGTGTTTATTTCAATGTCATTGATCAGTGATCCGCCGACGCTGGCATAGCTGATATCGTTGGCAGCACCGGCACCGGTGCAGGTTGAAGGGGTTCCTGCCGCTACGGTAAAAGTATTGCCATTGCTATCGACACAAGTCAGCGCCTGACTTTGCAAGCTAACTACATCAGTGAACTGATTGTAGAAACCGGAAATATCATAACTAACCCCAGGGCGAATTTGATGGCGTAAACCAAAGTCCAATGCAGTGAGTATTTCAGATTGTAAGTTCTGATTTTTTAATAGCTGTAAATAAACGGGCAAGGCTTCAGTTGCACCGCCACCGCCGGGTGTTTCGATGGTAATGGTGTCAGCATCACCAGATAGATTGGTATCGAGCAATACTTCACTGGAAGATGGTGTTCGAACCGCTCGAGATACTGCCATCCATAAACTTTGAGATGGGGTTAAATGCCATAATGAGCGAATACTCGGTTGGAATTCAAAATTAACATATTCATCATATGCAACACCGCCGCTCAGTGTGAGATACCAGAAATCTTTACTGAGCTCGATTTCATCTTGTATAAACAAATTAAAATAGTGGTTGCTCTGATCGACTGACTGGTTGCTGCCAAAATTCTCCTGATAATCGATATCAACTCCGTGCCACGAAATTCCACTACTCAACTGATGCTTGCCTGGCGCTGTTTCGTGGAATTGATAATCGATTAAACCGCCTAGGCGTTCTTCATCTTGAAGTACATCATCTCGCTGATAATAATCAATCGATGCTTTTAGCTGATGATCTGACTGGCCAACTTGCCAATTGGTTTGCCAATAGGCGTAACCACCACTGAAATTTTGATCAAGGCTTTGTGAGCCGACAATTCCGCTATTAACCAGCTGTTGTTCAGGTTTGGAGTTACCTTGATAAACCTGAAACTCTATCCATTGATCGTCCCAATTCATGGTCATGCCGAGCCGGGCAACATCCCAGTCATCTTTTCCATCAATTATTTGAGTGCCTGAATTAGTTGAAAGCGCATCGGTTGATTGATATTGCAAATAACTGCGGTAGCTAACATCTGATGAGCCAAGTTGGCCGGTATGGCTGGCGAGAAAACGAGCAGTATCTTGATTACCAGCACTCACATTGAGTTGTAAGCCTTCAGTATTTTCTGCCGAAAAAGTAATAATATTAATGACGCCGTTTACCGCGTTGGCTCCCCACTGTGCTGCTCCGGGACCGCGGATAACTTCGATTCGTTCAATTTCTTCTAGCGGAACCGACTGGGCGTCCCAATCAACGCCAGAAAATAATGCGCTATAAATGGGTCGGCCATTCACCAGCACTAATAATTTATTTGAATAAAGGGAATTAAATCCTCGGGCACTGACTGACCAGCTGTTACTGTTAACTCGAGAAACCTGTAGACCGGGAACCAATCGTAAAACGTCAGGCAACTGAATAGCGCCACTGCGGCGAATATCTTCTTGATCCACTACATAGACAGCCGCTGCAATATCTAACGTTGACTGGGCGTAACGTGAGGCGATGCTCACTTCTAGCTCCAATAAGTCTTCTAGTTCTAGGTCAACTAGTTCTTCGGTGTTTACAGCAATCGCTAATGGTGACAAAGCATAAACTGAACCGGCCAGCAAAAGAGGGTATAAGATTTTTCGTGTGAGCATGCGTCATTTCCGTTGACCTTTTGTTAAAAAAATAGACACTGATTGCTTTGAATGACAGGGAGAAGTGCAATGTTTAATCCATGGATGGCTTTTTTACCGAATTTTTTATCAAATAGTGTGCCGAATTTTATGCCGCAAATTCATTTTCCTTTTAGTGGGGCAGTGAATCAAAATATTGCACCGGAGATGGACTGGTTTTTTTCTACAATTCCAAGCGCTGCTGGTAATGGCCCGCTAGAGAAAAAAATCTTTGAGCAACATTCTTATGGCACTCAGCTGGATAAGTTATCGGAAGCAGTGCTGGCGATAGCTGAACATGTCAAAGCAGAATCGTTAGATGAGGTACAAACTTTGCTGAAGTTATCGATTGAAATTGATCAGCTTAAAGAGCTAGCAGCTGAAGATTTGCAGAAAAACTTAATGCAATCGATAGATAGTATGAAGCAAAGTAATCCAGAATTATTAAAGCAGGTTCTCACTAAGCATATTTAGACTTCAGATTCGTAGCCAACGTTAGGAGTAAAAGAAAGTATTCTTTCTATCTCTGTAACATAATCTGATGTTGTTGGATCAAGTGTTGGGATGAGTTTTTTGTTGGCTGCTGTACGTTGCGTTTCAGAATCGTCGATGAGTAAGCATTGTTGCGGTGATAACCCTAAAGTTCTCATGATTTTGAAAATGGTTTCATCTTTAGTAATCTGGCTGTATGCCCGTTGTTCATCGATTGGTTTTTTTTCAAAATCATTCCTTATCTCACTCTCACCAATGAAGTTTTGATGCGTGAAAAATCCTTGGGTTTTGAAAGCAAAATTGAATATTGGGATGAAAAATTCGGCTTTGTTACCTCTTCCAGATGTAATGAAATAAACTTTGAAAAAATCAGCGTTCTCTTTACAAAGCTTAAATAACTGAGAGTGTAAATCTAAGTAAAAAATCATTATTTCTTCTGCTTTTTCGAAACCGATTGGAGGATGTTCTCGACAAGCTTGAGGTATTTTGATTTTATGTAATAGTGCGCTTCGAAGTCCATGAATTTCATCTAGTAGAATTGGATGAGAGCCTAGACATAACGTCTCATCAATATCAAAAAACAAATAGAGCATTTTTCATCCTTGAAAAAATGGCCCGCACATTGCGAGCCATTTCCAATTCCGTTAGTTAGAACTAAATTGGGCAGGAAATTTCACCTAGGCGCTCGGTTAATTTATCGTTTTCACGGTAATCAATCGGGATGACTATTAGGCTTGGCCCCATTTCGCTGAAGCTGCGTTTTAATACATCTTGCAGATTTTCTGATTTATCACACCAGTGACCATTCCAGCCAAATGATGACGCTAGCTTCATCCAGTCAGGATTGGTGAACGAGAGGTCGGTATGTTTGCCAAATTGCGCCTGTTGTTTCCAAGCGATTAAACCGTACATTTGATCTTCCCAAACCATCACGGTGATATTGGAATTCAAACGTTTGGCAGTTTCCATTTCTTGAACGTTCATCAAGAAACCGGCATCACCACAAATGGCTAAAACTTTACGATCCGGGTGCACTATGTTGGCGGCAATGGCGCCGGGTAATGCAAAGCCCATTGAGCAGAAACCATTTGGAATTAAGCAAGTGTTTGGTGAATGGCACTGATAATGACGAGCGATCCACATTTTATGCGCACCAACATCTGACAGCAGAATATCGTCGGCACCTAATACTTGTCGAACATCCCAAATTGCTTTTTGTGGACGAATTGTACCTTCGGTTTTATCGTCTTTATGAATCGCCAGCTCGGCTTTCATTTGATCGCGAGTAGATAGTTGTTGGCTGCTGTCGAAGCTGTAACCACCTTGCGCTTTTAATTCTGCAATCAGCATTTCAATCGAGTGGGCTACATCACCCACTAACTCGAGCTCTGGGTGGTAATGCTCATCAATTTCGGTTGGCTGGTAGTCGACGTGAATAACGGCTTTGTTCTTACCTTTGTTCCACTGTTTCGGATGGTATTCAACCATGTCAAAACCGAGCGAGATAACTAAATCTGATGCATCAATAGCGCAGTTAGTCAGGTCTTTTTGCCCTAAACCAACTGTATACAGGCAGTAATCTGCATCCATGTCTACCGCACCTTTACCCATAAATGTGCTGACCACACCAATGCCGGTCATTTCACATAGAATGCGTAGTTGTTCACTAGCTCGAGTACGAATGCAACCATTACCAGCAATAATAATCGGCCGTTTGGCTTTTTTGATTTGCTCAACCGCTTGCAAGATTTGTTCTTGATGGGGCACTGGACGACGGAATCGTTGAGGCTTCATTGGCAATGATAGTGAATCTAATTTTGCAATATCTTCTGGTAATTCTAATAAGACTGCGCCGGGTTTTTCGCTGCGGGCAATTCGAACTGCCTTGCGAATCATTTCTGGAATGTTGTCTTGGTGGTAAATGGTTTCGGCCCATTTGGTGACCGGCTTAAACATGCCGACAACATCCATAATCTGGTGGGACTCTTTATGTAAGCGGCGGGTAGAACCTTGGCCGGTTAACACTAGCATCGGTGCGCGGTCCATATTGGAGTCTGCAACACCGGTAATCAGGTTGGTAGCACCCGGACCGAGCGTGCCCAAGCAACCGGCAGGCTGGCCGGTTAATCGGCCATAAATTTCGGCCATAAATGCTGCGCCTTGTTCGTGGCGAGTCAGAATAAAACGTACGCTTTCTGATTGTTCTAAAGAAATCATAAAATCGGCATTTTCTTCACCGGGAACACCAAAAATATATTCAATACCTTCTTCTTCGAGACACTTAACAAATAGATCGGATGCTTTCATTGTTTTAATTCCTGTTAATTTATCTATGCTGATTTTTTTCATAAGCGGCCATTTTATAAAAATGGCCGCTATTTAATTAGATAACTGATGTATGTAATGTGAACGCTTTATTTCCAAGTTTATTTATAGTTGCTCGGAGCGAATCACCATCATTTTTTCTATTTGCATTTCAGCGATGGTGTGTTCGATGCCGCCAACGCCGATACCTGATTGGCGTAATCCAGCAAATGGCATGCCGTCGACTCGAAAAGCAGTATGTTGATTAACCATCACCGCTGAAGCGTCTAGGCGTTTGTAGCAGCGGAGGATTTTCTCCATGTCTTTGCCAAATACTGCCGCCTGAAATGCAACCGGTAAGCTATTAGCCCGATTAATCGCTTGATCCATTTCGTCGAACTCATACAAACAAACGACCGGGCCAAACACTTCTTCAGTGCTGACTTTGGCATCTTCTGCAGGGTTTAATAATAGGGTGGGTGGATAGCAGGTTTCGCTAATGGCCTTGCCACCAGCTGCCAACACTGCGCCACCTTTAACTGCTTCTTCAACCCAACTATGAATTCGTTCTAATTCTGCAGGGCGAATTAATGGGCCAACTTCGGTAGTCGGACTCGTTGGGTCGCCAACTTTCATCGCGTTTGCAGCATTTGCTAGCCCTTTGGCTAATTGCTGAAATACCGACTTATGCGCATAAACTCGCTGTACCGAAACGCACACCTGGCCAGCGTGGTAGTAACCACCTTTTGCCAGTGACTGAATGGTTTGTTCGATATCAGCATCTTCATGAACAATTACCGGGGCAACGCCACCGTGTTCTAGTGCGCAGCGAGTGCCTGCTGCTAGTTTGCTTTTGAGCATCCAGCCGACTTTTGATGAGCCAATAAATGAGAAAAATCCGACGCGAGAATCAGTGACCAGCTGAGTTGCATGGCTGGTTTCTGCAGTGACCATTGCTTGAGCCCAAGCAGGAGGTAGGCCAGCTTGATGCAGCATTTGAATAATCCGCATACAAGAAAGGGGTGTATCACCGGCTGGCTTGACGATAACTGGGCAGCCCGAAGCAACCGCAGGAATCACTTGGTGAATGATTAAATTAAATGGGTGGTTAAATGCACTCACTGCAACCACGACACCGATAGGTTCGCGGGTGGTAAAAGCCAGGTGGTGGCGAGAACCTGCAGCGCCATTAACCATTGGCATGCTGCCGCCATCTTTACGCAGTGCTTCAATGGCTAGCTTTACACCATCTAAACCGCGAGAAACTTCTACCCGGGAATCTAATAATGGCTTGCCACCTTCACGAGCAGATTCCAAAGATAAATGTTCATGGTGACTGTCGATTAAAACCGCGAGCTTTTCGAGAATTTCGATTCGTTGATCGATGGCAAGCCAACTATCGCGATCACGAAATAGGCGATAAGCATTGCTTAAGGCTTGTTCGACATGTTGTGAGTTAGCAGTATCAACGGTGGCAATTGGCTGGCGATCGAAAGGAGAAAGAACGGTATGTTGGCCAGCTGCAGCAGTTGCTTGCTCGACTAACAACGGAAAATGTTCCATAGAAGTTGTCCTGTTATGGTTTTGTTTTTTTACAAGGTAGCTGCAAACGTATGCCAGTACTGGGCTTTACCAACTAAATCTTGCGCTAGTTTTAAAGTAGATCAGTAATCGTTATGACAGATGTTTTGCATCATGGTTTCGAAGAAAGTGCGGGTAACTATTTGTGATCAATAGGTGCTTTTGCTGTTAATCACTGCTTTCTGATGAAATCACAGCCACTTTGCGGTAACCTGCCCGCGAATTTTCCAAGGTATTAGGCATCACATCATGAAAGATTTTAAAATCGCTCCTTCTATTTTGTCTGCCGATCTGGCGCGTCTCGGTGACGATGTTGCCAAGGTGATTGAATCTGGCGCTGACTGGGTTCACTTTGATGTAATGGACAACCATTACGTGCCTAACCTGACCTTTGGCCCAATGGTTTGTAAGGCACTCCGTGACTACGGCATTACTGCGCCGATTGATGTGCATTTGATGGTCAAGCCTGTAGATGCATTAATTCCTCAATTTGCCAAAGCCGGTGCCGATTACATTACCTTCCACCCAGAAGCGAGTGAGCACTTAGATCGTTCATTGCAGTTAATCAAAGACAATGGCTGTAAAGCGGGCTTGGTATTAAATCCGGGCACTTCTTTGGAATGTCTGGAATATGTAATGGATCGCTTAGACGTGATCTTACTGATGTCAGTAAACCCAGGTTTTGGTGGTCAGAAATTTATCGATACTACGTTGGACAAAGCGCGCAAGGTTCGCCAGTTAATTGATGCTTCAGGCCGTGATATTCGCCTGGAAATTGATGGTGGCGTGAATGTCGCAAACATTAAAGAAATTGCAGAAGCCGGTGTTGACACATTTGTAGCAGGTTCAGCCATTTTTAATAGTGGTGATTACAAAGGCAGCATTGATCAAATGCGTCAGCAATTATCTCAAGTTAAATAACTGCGATTAAATAGCTGCTTCTCGGGAGTGCATTCAGTGCTCCCGTTTTTATCTCGCCTTTAATGGACTAACTGTAAATGAGCCCATCTATTTCTTCTGAAAATAGTCCTAAGCAATCATTACCAGCGCTGAAAAACCTAAAGCTGGCAATGTTTGATCTTGATGGAACCTTGGTTGATTCAGTACCTGATTTAGCGATAGCCATCGATAAAATGCTGGCTGACTTAAATCGGCCTGTAGTTGGAGTTGAAAAGGTTCGAGATTGGGTAGGTAATGGCGGTGTTATGCTAGTCAAGCGAGCGCTAGCGGATGATATGGCAGGTAATTGCACTGCTGAATTATTTGCTAAAGCCCACCCATTGTTTATGCACTATTACGCAGACCAACACTCGTTAACTTGCACTTATGACGGCGTACTTGACGGCTTGCAATGGTTGCAAAACCAGGGTGTGAAAATGGCGGTGGTCACTAACAAGCCTTATCAATTTGTTGAAGATATTTTAAAAACACAAAATATGATTCAATACTTTGATTTCTGGATTGGTGGCGATAGCTTGCCAGAGAAAAAACCGCATCCTCAGCCACTACTGCACACTATGGCGCATTTTAATGTGACTGCAGCGCAGTGCATTATGGTCGGTGATTCAAAAAATGATGTGGGTGCTGCTAGAAATGCCAAGGTAGCAGTAGTTTGCTTGCCTTATGGTTATAACCATGGCGAAGATATCGCAGATAGTCAGCCAGATGCATTGATTGAACGATTAGATTTAATTTCTCATTGTTTTAATTAAATAAAAAATGCTCTGCTAAAACCATAATACTATACCCAAAGTAATTGAGGGTGCAGGTAGGCGGCAAATGAGCGAAGCCCCGTGAGCATACTATGGTAAGTGATTGGGGTGAGCGAAAGTAGCCAACGCCCCTGCAACTTCAGGGTATAAAAAAATAGGAAAACAGCATGTCCCAACTCCAGCAAACACTTCAAGCAATCGATACGCTGCATAAACAAGACCCTAAAAAGGTCGATGGAAAAGCACAAGAGTTGATATATGCCGAGCATTGCAGCCGTTGGCTTGAAATCTTGTATCCGAATGCCTCTGAAGTGCTAACCATTGCAGTGCGTAGCCAACATTTGTGCCGTTGGGAGATGCCTCGTTCCGACTTTCCTATGGACCGTACTGGCTATTTGAAATGGCGTACATCTTTAGCAAAACTACATGCTGACAAAGCAGTAGCTACCATGAAACAAAATGGTTATAGCGATCAGGATTGTTCTCGCGCTGAGGCGATTATTCGCAAGCAAGGCATAAAAAGAGATGGCGAAGTACAAGCGCTGGAAGACTGTGCTTGTATGGTATTCATTGAAACGGCATTTTTACCTTTTGCCGCCAAGCATGCTGAAGAAAAAATTATTAGAATTGTACAAAAGACATGGGGAAAAATGTCTGACAAAGCCCATCAAGCTGCTTTAGCGCTCGATCTTCCAGATGCAGCCTTGGTGCTGATTAAAAAAGCGTTGGCTTGATTGATTAAGCACCTGTCATTCCGAGTAGGAAGTGCATGGATCCACGGATTAGGGCGATGCAGACAGAAAATGTTTCCGACATTTTTCTGCATTTTCTCCATCCGTAGAAGCCATTCCAAAGCCAAGTAGCCAAGGGTGAAACTTTCCGGTGATTATTTTGACTTGGCGGTAACTGTTAATGCGCGATTTACTAAGCGATCATCAAATTAATTTTTGTATCATAGAGTTAATGGCAGGTCGTTCTGGGGTAACGAGAAACCTGCTATCTTGGAAAAACACGCATGCACGATTTGTTTTAACTAGTTCCAATCAATATAATTGTTTTGTTTTTAATTAATGGTTTGTTGGTTTAACTGACAGGTTGTATTAATGCTATATGGAGCATGCACACTATTAAGCTGTTAGGCGGTAATCCAATGAAATTTGCCTTTTACATACTTTCATTTGCACTTGTATCTTGCGTACCCATAGTAGAAACTTACAAAGTTAAAAACAAACAATCGCAGGAAGTAATCGTGAGCGAGCTACAAAATCAAATACAGAAAGATGCTGAATTTGCAGCGCAGCAATTTAACCCCAGACTTGATGATCAATTAGATTTTTCAGCTGACAGCCTGTCTGCTGTTGATGAAATGCTTGAAGAAGCATCAGACTTTGCTGATGAAATGCCGGAAGAGCGCACCAATTCAATTATTGAACTCATGACCGCATATACCTTGTTTGTTGCCTACAAAGAGCATGGTGGCGAGTTCTTTTGGAGTAATGAGTACAACCAACCTTTCTTAGTTTCTGGCATGCCAGAAAGTAGAATTTCCTTACTAATCTACCCTGCAATCAAGTCACGGTTATTTGGTGATAGTGGCAGCAGAATATCATTTTTGTTTAAAGGATTTTCTGAGCGCGTAAAAAGTTCTGAACCCAATACAGAAGCACTTTATATGTAAACTGCTTAACAAGCACAAGCAAATGACGCCAAAGGCTCAATACGCGTCATTTGTTGTAAACTTTTAAATGTCTTGAATTATGAATAGCACACTTAATAATTGGCTCGAAGAGCTTGGAGATTGGTTGTGCTCTAGCATGTCCCATAAGGTGTTTGTCGAATACTATTTAAATTATTTCCCGGTTAAAAAAACCGTCACCTTAGCACCGCCAGCTTGCTGGTTTTCAATTTGAATACTTCCATCCATCAGCTCGACAATCCGCTTTACCAAAGATAACCCTAATCCACTTCCTGTTAAGCTTTGGCTGCTTTCTATATCTCGCCAGAAACGTTCGGTAGCATGAGTTAATGCTTGTTGGCTGAAGCCGCAGCCTTGGTCGGTGACTGAAATTTGTAATTGATTGGTTAAGTCATTTTGCTGTAAAGATAAGGTGACTTCGCCATTTTCGGGTGAATATTTAATCGCATTGTCTAATAAATTACGAATTAAAATGGCGAGCGCTTCGCTGTGACCATTGATTTGATAAGTAGGTACAGCATTAGTTTGCGGTGCATTTAATATCAGCTGTAAGTGTTTTTGATCAGCCATTGGTAGTAAATCAGAAAACTGTTGTTGGCAGATAGGGATTAGCGAAAGCGTTGATTGACCTGCAGCGTTTGATGACTGGCTTTCTAATCTTGAAAGCATCAATAATTGCTCGACCAAACGAGTGAGTCTTCGAGTGCCTTGTAATACTTGGTCGAGCGATTGATTAAGTTGATCATTTGCCGCTGATTTCACTGCTTGGCGCTGGGCAAGTTGGGTATGTAGCTGTAATGCTGCAAGCGGTGTTCTTAATTCATGCGCAGCATCGGCGGTGAATTGTCGCTCACGCTGCAAGGTGATTTCTAGTCGCGCGAGTAGATCGTTTAGTGAGTCGGTTAACCCGCGTGCTTCTTGCGGTACCGTAATATCTTTTATTGGCTGAAGTGAATCGCTAGAAATACTTTTTACTCTTTGGGATAACGCGTTTAATGGTGCCAGCCCACGGCCAATTGCCAGCCAACAAAACAAGGCAGCCAATGGCAGCATGAGCAACTGGGGAATTAGCGATTCTTGGGCAATATAACTGGCCAACTCTTGACGAATTTTTTCATCTTGAGCGGTAATAATTTGGCTGCCGTTTTCAGCAATAATCTTAAAACTACGCCAGTTTTTATCATCAAGCATGAAATTGGAAAAGCCGATTTCGGCTTGTAATGGTTCAACCGGTGATTTGGCGGAACTGACCAATATATTTCCGCTTTTAGAAATAATCTGAAAGGCGATGCGTTTTTCATATTTATGACCAAAAACTTCATCGATTACATGGGGCCCAGGCACTAATAATAATGGATGGTCTTCAGCTTGTAGGTGCTGTGTTTGTAAAAAACGGGCGAGCTGCGCCAATTCAGCATCGAATAATTCCTCTGCTTCATGGCTGGCACCTTGGTAACCCCAAATGGCGCTAGTCAGACTGGTAAGCACTAGTAAGCCAATAATCATTAAAGTCAGTCGGCGGCGAATAGAAATGTCTGACATTGCTTGAGTAGAAGAGGGCAATAATGATGTGCTTGGACTAGCTGAAACGCTTGTTGACTGTGACACGTTATTCTCTCTCAATCATATAACCGATGCCGCGTAAGGTGCGAATCAGTTTATTATTAATTTTTTTTCTCAAATGGTGAATGTGCACTTCAACCGTGTTGCTTTCTACTTGGTCTTGCCAGCTATACAGCGCTTCTGTCAGCTGGTCTTTGCTGCGAACTTGGCCTTTGTGTTGTAGTAAATCAGCCAGTAAAGCGAATTCTCTGCGAGATAAAGTAATCGGTTTATTTTGATAGCTGCACTGTTGGCTACCGATATCTAATTCCAGTTCACCATGGTTGATGATTTGGCTAAAACGCCGTTGATAGCGCCTTACCTGGGCGCGAATTCGTGCTAATAATTCATCCAATTCGAAAGGCTTTAACAGGTAATCATCGGCACCTAGATCTAGCCCGGAGATTTTATCTTGCAAGGTGTCTCGGGCAGTTAATATTAAAATCGGAATATCAACTCCCTGACTGCGAGCTTGCTGTAAAACCTGCAAACCATCTTTGCCGGGCAAACCAAGGTCGAGTATGACTAGTTGATAATCGCTCTTAATCACTTTAGCTGATGCGCTGTGGCCGTCGGTGACCCAATCGCAATGATAGTTTTCTGATTCAATCGCATGCTTGAGCCCTTGCCCCAGCATGCGATCATCTTCAACCAGTAGGATTTTTTCCACGTAATTTCCTAGCCTTTATGTTGGACACTCAGCCCAATAGATCTATAGGGCTAAATGCGCTCAAGTGCTTGTAAGATTTCTTGCCGACGACCCTTGTCTGCTATTGGTTGGCTGGTACGTGGGCTGGCTTGAAGTGCCTTTTCAAATGATGCTTTAGCTTGATTTTTTTTGCCCTGACTCAACCAATAATCACCCATGAAATAGTTTGGGTCTATACCATTTGGATTGATTGCCAGTGCTTTTTCTAGCATAGTTTTCGCCACATCATCGTCACCGAAGCTAATTGGCCAACCCGGTGCTTTATAATAAAGCACACCTAAGCTGGTGTAGGCTGAGCCATTGAGTGCTTGGGAATCTAGTTTTAATGCTGATTCATAAGATGATTTTGCTTTTTTAATCAGTGACAGTGCAGACAAACCACCTTCAGCGCCAGCACGGCTACTTAAAATAATACCTTTCCAAATTAATAATTCAGCTGATTGAGGGTTTTGCTTTGCTAGTTGCTTT
Source organism: Pelagibaculum spongiae (assembly GCF_003097315.1). Taxonomy (NCBI): domain Bacteria; kingdom Pseudomonadati; phylum Pseudomonadota; class Gammaproteobacteria; order Oceanospirillales; genus Pelagibaculum; species Pelagibaculum spongiae. The sequence goes on along the minus strand of NZ_QDDL01000010.1, from coordinate 22,477 downwards.
GCCAATTTAGATAAATCTTCAAAGGCATCTTCTTGTTGCGCCTTGCTAGTTTGGTATTGGGCTCTTGCCCAGCCTTGCTGTAATTGCTGCAGTGGTGGTAAATGTTGAAATGACGTGCCGTAATGTGATTCTGAATCAGAATCATGCTCGGATTCTGATTGGTAGTAGCTGTCATGATCGGAGTCTGACTTATAGTGGCTGTCGTGGTCATCATCGCTGGCATAGCTATTAAAACTAACCAAAGAGAGTATTAGTGTGATTAAAAATGTTTGATAGCGGAACATTATGATCTCCTTAAGCTAAAAATGAAATTAAACCGGTGCTTGGGTAGAAGTGTCAAGACATTGTCGAACCGTAGGTAGTTTTTTAGCCAGGGCGTTATCTACCACCGAAGGGGCGATTTTATTGATTCGGGCAAATAATTTTTCTGGCCAGCCCAGTACGGTTTCTGCAGTTTGTTTATTGATAGCGGCAACTACCTGCTCAGCAACCCAACGGGCAGAGTCTGTTTTGCTGCCAGTTTGTTGGTTTAAATGGCGCATGCGCTGGTCATTTAATTGGGTGTCGGTAGCGCGAGGCGCGATATGCAATACCGAAATATTGCTATCTGATAGTTCACGCCGCAGTGACTCTGAAAAGCTTTGTAATCCGGCTTTACTGGCGCAATAAACGCTGTGGGCTGGCATGCCAATAAACCCCAGTGCTGAGCCAATATTGACAATGCTGGCGGACGGTTGCTGCCCTAGCTGATTTAATAGCAAGCGAGTTAAATCAATCGGTGCTAATAAATTCAATTCAATTTGATGTTGTACTTGTTGGCCAGTTTGTTCAGATAAAAAATCCAATGCCAAAGTGCCGGCATTGTTAATTAATAAATCAACATTGGTCACTTGTGATGCGAGTTCAACTCTTTGCTGAGCATTCACCAGATCGCAGGTTACAATATCAATTGTTTGCTGGGGCTTTTGTTGTAACAAGCGTTGTTTTAATTGTAACAATGCAGATTCAGAACGGCCGACTAAAGTCATTTTTTCGCTGCTAGTTAATAGCTGCTGACAAATTTCTGCTCCAATACCACCTGCTGCACCCGTAATCAGAACGTGCTTCCATACTTTGTTGCTCATACCGCCTCCGCCAATGCGTCATTTGGTGTTGGGTTTGCAACTGTATTTAAGACTGTCAGCGAGCGGAAAATATCGCCATAAAGACGGTAAAACATTTTTGCGGCATGAATAATGATTTTTTGATCATTCTCATCGATGATCTGATTCATTAAACCAGCAAAGAATTCAATATGGTCTTGATCAAGGCTGCCGTGGGAATATAAATAAGAAAATGCTTTTTCTGGTAACTGCAGGGAATCTTTAATTTTATCGGCTGCTTGGGTAGCCAATGCAACACTAGTGCCTTCCAATACTTGAACCATGCCAAAGAATGCTAATGGGCTAACGCGCTCAATTGAATCAAATGCATAGCTAACCATTAATTCGGTTGCGGGTGAAGGAATGCTGGCAGCGGCTGTTCTTTTGTCACCACCGGCATGTTCAATGTCACTTAAAATCCATTGTTCATGGCCATATTCTTCGTCAATGTATTCGGCAATCGCTTTACGCAACCATTCTTGTTCGGCCGATAATTTGCTACCGCAAGACATCAGTAGTGGCACGGTAAAGCGAACATGGTGATAAGCCTGAGTTAGAAAAGCCTGGTATAGCGCTGGTGTAATCTCACCAGATAATGCGCGTTGAATTAACGGCGCACTCAGTAAGTGATTTCTTTCTGTTTCAGTAGATTGCTGCAGTGTTTGATAAAAGCTCATACGAGTGTCCTTTAATTTGGTTATTTTTTATAAATTAAGCGCTATAAGTTTTCTGAGTATTTGGTTGGTATAACGCTTCGATTAACTCGGCATGTTGATGGTTAATTGCGGCACGCTTTAATCGACCGTTATCGGTTAGTTGTCCATTACCAATGCTGAAGGGCGCTACGATTAACCATTGTTGGATTTTTGCGTAATCCGGCAGTTGCTGGTTAACCTGATCAATTGCAAGCTGTAGCTGTTGTGGGCTGGCATCGGCAAAAGCGACAATTAACCCAGCTAGAAACGGCTGGTGGTCGCCAATGACCATGGCTTGGGCAATGCTGCTTTGGGCATTTAATAAGCTTTCTGGCCATTCCGGCGAAATATTCCGGCCTAACTGGGTGATGAGTAAATTACTTTTGCGGCCTTCAATTGAAATAAAGCCCTGGCTATCGATCGATGCAATATCGCCAGTTTTTAACCAGCCATCTTGTTGATCGGTGCTTTGCAATTGACTGTCTTGGGTTAGACTTTGGGTTGGGTTTTGGATTAGATAGTGCTGGGCGTAATGTCCTTTTAATAGCAGCTCGCCGTCGTCGGCAACACTTAGCTTTACATGAGATAAAGCTTGGCCAACTGTGCCATTTTTTTTCTGCTGAGGCTGGTTTAAACAAACTACCGAGCCCGCTTCAGACAGACCATAACCTTCAAACACTGGCCAATTTAATTGCTGGGCAGCATCCAGCCAAGTTACCGGTGTTTTTGCGCCACCAATCGCCATGAACTGCAAACTGTCAGGTAATTTCCATGGTGTGTGTGATTTATCATTTAACTTGGAATGTGCTTGTAGCAATAGACCCAATAATTGAGGCAATAAAATAATACTATGAGGTTGGGCTTGGCTGATGCTGGCTAGCAATAGTTGTGGCTGCTGTAATTTTGCACCGCTGAAACCTAAGTTTTTTGAATCAACTAATACAATAGTGCCCCGATTAAGTAAGGTCAGCCAAAGCCCGGTTAAGTTTTCTAAAAGGGTTGCCAGTGGCAGTAAACATAAATGTTTTCTTGCTTGTGTTGCTTCAGTGGCTTTTTGCACTGCAAGCAAAGTTTGCAACATGGTTTTCTGGGTTAGACAAACTCCTTTTGGCTGACCAGTTGAGCCGGAAGTGAAAGTTACTTTGCTGCAATCTTCAGGCAAGGTGTTGTTAATATTTATGCTTTGTTGGTTTAAGTGAATCGCTGAACTTTGGGTTAATCCTGCCAGCGTTATATTATTTTTATCTATTTGATTGCTGATTAGTAAATCGGCATTGGCACTTTTAATGCAATGTTGCTGTTGTTGTTCGGTAAAAAACACCGGAATTGGAACGCAGCAAATATTGGCAGCCAAACAAGCTAGGTCAGTAATCACCCAATCGACATTGTTTTCTAGCTGCAGCGCAACTACTTTAATTTGCAAAGTTTTTAACTGGCTAGCAAGGCTGTAGATTCTTTGTTGAAGTTGAAAATAACTTAATTGTTGATCGGCTGATTGCAAGGCAACCCGATGGTCAACTTTATGGATATGATCATCGCCAATTAATTGATCAATTAAGCTGGTGTTCTGCTGATAAATACCGTTGTTTGAAATTACAGACATGAATTTTCTCCGGCATTTTCGGATTCACTTAGGTCAAATGGCAATAACCCATCGAGTAGAGATGAAAAATCTAATCGGCCAGTCAGTCGCTGTAATTTATCTCGATAACTAGGTAAATGGCCTGCCAGTACCACAGGGTTGCTGTTGTAGTAATTACCCCATTTTTGTTGCTGCTGCTTGGGCAAATCCTTCAACGATGCATTGGCCAGCTGTTGCATAGGAATGCCAATTTTTTTGAAGCTGTTAGCCAATTGACTGGTGGCGGTCATCACCACCCACTCAAAACCTAATTGGTCGAGCAGCCGACCACTTAATGCAATCAAGCTACGGCCTCTGCCATTGGTTACTAGGTTGCCAATTTCAATAATTTTCTGCCGATCACAATCACCGAGAAATTGTTCGATAGGTTGGTTGAGATACTGCTCAAGAAATAATGGCTGGCTGCTGGCTGGCGTTAGACCAAATAAAAAGCGCTGGCTTGCTTTATCGGATTGCAGCTGTAAATCAACGAGCCAAGGCATCAGTATTTCTGGTTCTGCCTGAAAATGAAGCTGATAATTGGCACGAATTAATGCTTCTGCCCGAGTGCGTTGTGGGCAACTCGGGGAGATCCATTGCAGTTTTAGTTTGGGCTGCGAAGGCGATGAACTGGTTGAAATAACCGCTGGTTTGAATGGCAATCCAGTTTGCTGCAATGGCGTTTGTACCAGTGAAACAGACTGGTTTAAGCGTTGGTGATTAATCTGTGATTTGCAGCAAAACATGGCGTGCCTCCTTAAATTACTGATCAGTCTGAATCAGCAAACTTAAGGAAGTCTTAACAAAGCAGAATGTTTGTCAGGATGGTGCGAGAGTGTGAGTCAATCGACAGTTTGTGAGATAGTTATGTATGGAAGTACGTTGGTTGAATTGATGTTTTTGCTTTGGTTTTAAGCGTTAGGGCTAACTGGTCTTGGCGAGCCAAATAAAAATTACCAGAAAAGGAGATAGTGGTAAGTAAATCAGGGCTACTTTCTTTAAGATTTCTCGAAATGCATACATCTTTTGTAACTCAGGATCGTTGAGTTGTTGGTTGAATTGCTGATCAGATAGCAATGTATGGACACCGACTCTGAAATGCAGTTCAGGGTGGATAATGGAATATGGTTTGTTTCTTAGAAAAATTGAAGCGGTATCAGCAATAGAGTGTTGATCTGACCAGTCGAGAGCTGTCATTTTCTGATAGTGCTGGCACTTGTAGCGGGTGATCATCTTACGACTGAGGTATCCGATCAGATTGGTTAAGATTAGGAATGGGATAAAAATGAAAAATAAACCTAGCATTATTCGTCTTATTTCTGGAAAAACTCAATTTTTCACCTTAACAGTTTCAGTGGCAAACCAGATGACTCCGCGCATAAATATTCTCAAAGCCAGCGGTTTCGGTTAGTCTGGAACGATCAATGTGTTCCCCGATATGTAGATACCTCCATGACTTTGAATGAATTTGATCAACTGGCCGAGCAAGGTTATCAGTTGGTGCCTTTGCAGCGAGAGATTCTGGCTGACCTGGATACACCTTTAAGTACTTATATCAAACTGGCAGAAGGTCCTTACTCCTATTTGCTTGAATCAGTTACCGGCGGTGAAAAGTGGGGGCGCTACTCGGTAATCGGTTTGCCATCGCGAGAAGTGGTCAAAATTTATGGCCATCAAGTGGTGCGTGAGCTAGACGGTGAGCAGGTTGAAAGCATCACGGTTGAACAGCCTTTAGATTGGGTCGAGCAATTCCGCAAAAGCTTTAAAGTAGCGCCGGTTGCAGGATTGGATCGACAAACTGGTGGTTTAGTTGGCTATTTTGGTTATGACACGGTGCGTTATATCGAGCCAAGATTGGGTGAATGTCAATCTGAAGATCAGATGGGAACGCCTGACATTCTGTTGATGGTGTCTCGTGAAGTGGTGGTATTCGACAACCTGAGCGGCAAACTATTACTGGTGGTTTACGGTGATACCGAGGATGCCCAGGGTTACTTAAAAGCGGAAGCTCGTTTGAAAGAATTGGAGCTGATGTTGCGGTTACCAAGGCCTATGCGCCGTAACTGGAGCAAACCCCAGCAAGTCACCGAGGCTGATTTTCAATCAGGTTTTACCGAACAAGGCTTTAAAGAGGCGGTTGATAAATGCAAAGAGTACATTTACAACGGTGATATTATGCAAGTAGTGCTGTCGCAGCGATTAAGCGTTCCTTATCAAGCGCCGCCACTCGATTTATACCGGGCACTTCGCAGCCTTAACCCGTCTCCTTATATGTTTTTTATGGATTTAGGTGATCATCAAGTGGTGGGTTCTTCACCAGAAATTCTGGTTCGGCTGGAGCATGGCGATGTCACAGTGCGGCCTATTGCCGGTACTCGCCATCGTGGTGCCACCGAGCAAGAAGACAAAGCATTAGAACAAGAGCTTCTAGCCGATCCAAAAGAGTTGGCAGAGCACTTAATGCTAATCGATTTGGGTCGCAACGATATCGGTCGAGTTTCTGAAGTAGGAACCGTTCAGCTAACCGATAAAATGGTCGTTGAACGTTATTCCCACGTCATGCATATCGTCTCTAATGTCACCGGTAAACTAAAACCTGAAATGAGCTCAATGGATGTGCTTAAAGCGACCTTTCCAGCCGGTACTGTATCGGGTGCAGCCAAGGTTCGGGCGATGGAAATCATCGATGAACTAGAGCCAGTAAAGCGAGGCATTTATTCTGGTGCGGTGGGTTATTTGTCATGGCAGGGTGATATGGATACCGCGATTGCGATTCGTACGGCGGTGATTAAAGATCACACACTGTTTATGCAAGCAGGAGCCGGTATTGTGGCAGATTCTATCGCGCAAAATGAGTGGGAAGAAACCATGAATAAATCGCGGGCAGTATTCCGTGCTGCAAGTTTGGCAGCTGCAGGCTTAGACTAACATTTCAGATCTTTTTTAATAAAAAAAGTATTGACGGTTAGCTTAGTACGCTAATTGGTTGCTTGTAGTGCATAATTTTCACCATAATTAACAAGACTATTGTTGGCTGATTAATTCAGATAACAGTAGTCTTTTTTTTGATTAAAATTAGTCCATTGGTAAATTATGAAATTCTCTGAATTAATGTTGGGGGATATCATCTTTTGTCGAGGAGGGAACCCCGGTGTCTCTATTCCGCAGAAATTTTTTATGCGGGCAGGACTCGGTCTCAGCGGAAAGAGAACCAGAAAAGGTGATCCGGAGATGTGGCATACCGCAGTGGTGTGTATGAGTGATGGCATTCGTGCCAGGGGGATAGTTCACCCCGCAAAAAAAATTGCGATTGCTCATGCGGTTGCACCTAACTGGGAGAGAACAGAAATACGCAGCACCGCCTTGCCAGCCCATATGTTTCCATTCGGCTCAACTTTGCATGTTTTTCGTCATAAAGGTCCTATGGCGAATTCGATGCGAGTTGGGCACATTGCCAATAAATGGGTCACTTTTGATAAGACTCCTCGGGATTATACCAATCATGCTGAAGGGGTGCGTGGCTTGTTTGCAAGTGGTCAATATTCGATGAAAAAAGCCATTTCTCTTACAGTGAGATCTTCTGCTTTTGGTTCTAAAGCAGTCAAGCAGGTTGAGCATTATATGCAATCGCAAAATGAACCGCCAATGTCTGTAAAAGATCCGACTGTACACAGAACAATGTTTTGTAGCATGTTCACCATTGCGGTGTGGCAAGCCGTTTTAGGAACATGGGGTTCTCTTCAATATATGGAAAAAGATGCAATGAGAACTAGTCCAATGGCATTGCATGGTTATTTTTTATCCACCGAAGAAAATTGGGAAGATTTAGGAGAGTTAGAGCGAGATTGGTCTTCTCGGGTATAAATAACATCGAAAATTGTATTTAGATCAAACAGGACAGGGAAATTATTCCTTGCCCTGTTTACATTTAGGAAAAATAAAATAACCTCCAGCTAAAAGTTTTACAGTGATTTTTGGACATTTATGAAATTAATGCTGATATCTGATATTCATGGTAGCGCCTCGGCACTTGAGAAAGCGTTAGCTTTGGCAGAGCAACAAGTACCAGACAAGATCTTGTTGTTGGGCGATTTGCTAAACCATGGCCCCAGAAATGCTTTGCCTGAAGGCTATGACCCCATTCGAGTGGCTGAACTGTTGAATCAGAATGCCAGCAAGATGATCGCAGTGAGAGGCAACTGTGATAGTGAAGTTGACCAAATGTTGATCAACTTTCCAGTACTGGCTGAATTTTCTCAAGTGTTATTGCCCGAACGGCAGATCTTTCTATCTCATGGCCATATCTGGTCACCTGAAAAATTACCATTGCTTAATTCAGGTGATATATTTTGTTTTGGGCATACCCATATTCCTTTGATTGAATGCCGAGATGGAATTATTATATTTAATCCAGGCTCGATTTCTATTCCCCGTAATCAACATGTTCCGTCGGTAGGCTGGATTGAGCCACAACAACTCAAAATTACCAGTTTACAAGGCGACTTGCTGGTTGATCTACCGTTAAACGACTAGTTTGATGGGAACATTAATAAAATAGAGACAAGGATGTTTCGTTTTCTGATTCTTAATTTAAGTCGTCGGTTACAGCTAGAAGAAACACTACTCAAATATTGCTCGCCTGTAGCTATTTCTCAAGGTGTGATGCTTTATCGTGGGATTGGTGAGGCTCCAGAGCATGAAATTATTCCTAAGATCCAGACTGAGAACCGCCTTGCAATGAGTGCTTCTTTATTAGCTTATAATGGAGATGTTATTTTTCCTCGTCCTTTCAGAACAATAGGTTCGGTATTTCGCTTTGAAGACTTGGCAAATCGATTTGGTATGATTTGTAGCGGCGATGGAATGACAGGAATGAATAGTGATGAGCAAAGCTTAGCGAATGTGTATGCTGATGAAGCTTTGCAACAAACTTATGAAGAATTGCCGTTAGAAGATGTAAAACAATTGCTGGAAAAAATTGTTAGCAATGATTTTAAAAATCAATTTTTCCAAAAATTTCGAGGCAATGAAGCGCTGGTTTATTTAACCGATCAGGATTATCAATCTTCTGACTTAGCACTATTCCCTAGATCTAGCTCTTCACAATCCTCAATTGATCAAAATATCCGTATTTTCTGTAGAGCTTGGAATCATTTGAATATCGGAACAGGTAAAGAATTTGGTGTCACAATCATTGATCCGATAATGGGGATATGTAAGGCTAAAATTGGCAAAGAACGTGAATTCATTGAAGCGTTGGCTACTGATGTTAAATAATGAACTTATTTTTCATATTAAAAAAGGTGCTTAAAAGCACCTTTTTTAATGATGATAGAACGTAATTTAAATAGTTTCAGGTTTTGTATTTTTCGCTAACTTTCCTTTAACCTTATCGCGCATATTCTGAATGATCTGGTAGAAAACTGGAACCAACAACGTTCCCAAAATGGTTGCCAACATCATACCAAATAAGACGACTACGCCAAGTGAGCGGCGACTGGATGCACCTGCGCCGCTAGCCAATACCAGTGGCAACACACCTAGTACAAATGATAGTGCGGTCATTAATACTGCACGGAATCTCAGCTTGGCTGCGTTTAATGCGGCTTCGAAAACAGTTTGTCCCTGTGCGCGCAATTCCACTGCAAATTCGACAATTAATATCGCAGTTTTGCTGGAAATACCAATCAATAACACCATGCCGATTTGTGCATAAACATCGTTGCTCATGCTTGGAATTAGTAGTCGGAATAATGACAAGCCAATAAAGGCACCCAAAATGGCAATCGGTACTGCGCCTAAAACAGCAAATGGAATATTCCAGCTTTCATATTGTGCTACCAGGAATAAATAAACAAACAATAGAGCCAAAGCGAAAATAAAGGGTGCTTGACTGCCTGATTCAATCTCTTGCAACGACTGACCTGACCACTGATAGCTATAACCATCAGGTAGTTGATCTGCCAGTTCAGACATAATACGAATCGCATCGCCAGAACTGTAACCATCAACAGTTGAGCCATTGATGCTGGCAGAGCGGTACAAATTATAATGTTTGATCGAGGTTGGACCTTGCACCGGTTCTAGGGAAGCCAGCGCATTTAATGGCACCATTTCATTGTTTTTGTTTCGCACATAGAAATGCTGTAAGTCAGAAGGTTTAGCTCGATACTGACTTTCTGCTTGTAGCGTTACCTGATAACTGCGGCCAAATAAATTAAAATCATTAATATATAGTGAGCCCAGTTGGGTTTGTAATGTCAAGAAAATATCAGATAACGGAACCCCTAACGCCTTAGCTTTGTTACGGTTGATATTTAATTGATACTGGGGGATATTTGCACGATAGCTACTGTTTACACGCGTCAATTCATCTTTGCTATTGGCTTGATTAATTAAGCCGCCCATTACTTGTGCCAACTCTTGTGGTGATTTTCCTGAAGTATCTTGCAATCGGAAATCAAAACCACCGGTACTTCCTAATCCAGGAATAGGAGGCAATGGGAAAGCAATCACTCGGGCTTCTGCCAGTTGATTGAGTTGAGCCTGAAGTTTTCCAAGAATGATAAATTGATTTAGTTCAACGCCAGGACGATCTTCCCAGTCATCAAGAATAGCAATCGCCATCGCACCATTGGAGCCGGCACCAGATAATAACGAGAAGCTGGAAACGCTGACCACATGTGCAACACCCGGCTGCTCACTAATAATAGCGCTGACTTTTTTTAGTGTTTCGGCAGTCCGATTTCCAGACGCGGCATCGGGTAATTGAACATCGACCATAAAGTAACCCTGATCTTCATAGGGCACAAAACCGGTTGGTGTGGTTTGCAGCATGTATCCGGTGGTCGCTAGCAAGCCGAGGAACAAAACCCCGATTAATGTACTGCGACGCAATAATGAGGCGACGACGCTACTGTAGCCACCGGTCATTTTTTTAATTAATCGCTCAAATGGCGCAAGCCATTTTAATTGGCTCTGACCAGGCTTAAGTAATAAGGCACATAATGCAGGGCTGAGCGTTAATGCATTTAAAGAAGAAATTAAAACAGCAACCGAAATAGTCACTGCAAACTGAGTATAAAGCTTACCGGTTAAACCCGGCATAAATGCAACAGGAACAAACACCGCCAGCAGAACTAAAGTGGTTGCAATAATAGGGCCAGATATTTCAGTCATTGCCTGCTTGGTGGCTTCTATCGGCTGCATTTTTTCTTCGGTGATCAGCCGTTCGACATTCTCAATCACCACGATGGCATCATCAACCACTACGCCAATCGCTAGCACCAGTCCAAATAATGTGATGGTGTTAATCGAATAACCTAGCAAGCTCATTACAGCAAAGGTACCGACCAGAGAAACTGGAATCGCCAAAGCTGGAATTAAGGTGGCACGAATATTCTGTAAAAACAGAAATACCACTAAAATAACCAATGCAATTGCTTGTAGTAATGTAATGACTACTTCGCTAATTGATGCGCGAATAAACTTGGTGGTATCAAAAATAATTTTGTATTCAATGCCTTTCGGAAAGGCTTTGGACAGGCGCTGCATTTCTTTTTCAGCGGCGGCTGCGACATCCAGTGCATTAGCATTTGGTTGTTGGTAAATCACCAAAAATGCAGTGGGACTGTTATCAAGAAACGCTTCTGCAGTGTAGGTTTTTGCACCTAATTCAATTCGTGCCACATCTTTTAAATGCACCGATGAGCCATTAGGATTGGCACGAACGATGACTTGTTTGAACTCATCAACTGACTGCAATCGACCACGAGTTTGAATACTGTATTCAAATTGTTGGCCAGGAATGACCGGGCCTGCGCCTAATTTTCCTGCTGCGACAATGACATTTTGTTCTTGAAGCGCACTTCGCAAATCGGAAATGGTAACGCCCAGTGCTGCCATCCGATCAGGATTTAACCACACGCGCATTGACCAAGTACGTTCACCGAGCACTTGGGCATTGGCCACGCCAGGAATTCGCGCCATATTTTCAACAATATTATTAGAGGTATAATTACTGAGAAAAATACCGTCATGGGCTGGGTCGTCAGAAACAAGATTAATACCCAATAACATTGCTGAAGATTGTTGTCGAACCGTCACACCAGATCGAGTGACTTCTTGGGGAAGCTTGTTTTCTGCAATGGCTACCCGGTTTTGTACATTGACCTGAGCCTGCGCGGCATCAGTGTCGGTGCGAAAAGTAATGGTAATCGAAGCAGAACCATCATTGCTGGCAGTTGATTCGATATAGAGCATATCTTCAACGCCATTAATTTGTTGTTCTAACGGTTTAATAACCGCCTCTTCAACAACTTGAGCGCTGGCGCCTGGATAAAATGCAGTGACAGAAATTTGCGGCGGGCTAATTTCTGGAAACTGAGCAATTGGCAGTTTTAGTAACGATAAAATACCGGCTAGCGTAATAACAATGGATATTACCAATGCAAAGCGCGGCCGTTTTATAAAAAAGTGGCTAAACATTTGACGGCTTCCTGATGGTTACTGGTTAGCCGGCAAAATAGCACCGGTTTTATTATCGACTGTGGCAGCTTTAGCAATGACTTCGATACCACTACGGATTTTTTGTAATCCTTCAACCACTAATTTTTCTCCACCGGTTAAGCCTGCAGTTACTGCCCACATGGCATTGATGCGGCGACCCAATTTGACACTCTTGCGAATAATTCGGTTATTTTGGTCGGCCAGCATCACGTAATAACCCTGCTGGTCTTGCTGAACAGCTGATTGAGGAATTAATGGCTGTTGTGTTGTGTCAATTGACTCTGCCCGCAGGGTGACAAAATAACCCGGTATCAGCACCATTTTCGGATTAGGAAAACTGGCACGCATAGTTAAAGTGCCGGTGGATTGATTCAATGCCGTATCGGGAAAACTGAATTTGCCCTGTTCTGCATAAATAGAGCCGTTAGCCAATTCTAGCGACAAGTTTATATCGCCCTTTTCCTTGGTGCTTGCTTGGGAAGATTGCTGCATAAAATTAACCAGCTGCTTTTCTTCTAATTGGAAGGTGACATACATAGGATCTAATCGAGTGATCGTCGCCAAGCCATCTGAACTTGGGCTGACCAATGCGCCAATGCTGAAATTAGCTTTGCCGATCATGCCGTCAAAAGGTGCAGAGATCTTGGTGTATTGCAAGTTGATTTCAGCGGTTTCAACCTGCGCTGAGGCTGATTCTACTAAAGCTTGCGCTTGCTCTTTTTCACTGATGATTTTGTCATATTCAGCTTGGCTCACTACACCTTTGCGATATAGCGGTTTGGATCGTTTTAAATCTCTGGTGGATTTACGTAAACCGGCCTGTGCTTGCTTTAGTTGCGCCTGAGTTTGTTTGAGAACGGCAGACAAGGGTTTGGGATCAATTTCAAACAGCAGTTGGCCCTTGTTGACGGATTCGCCCTCTTTAAAATGGCGTGCAATTAAATAGCCTTCAACTCGGGCTTTCAGGTTTGCCTGGTCAACTGGTTCGGTTCTAGCAATAAATCGCTGCTGAAATGCTACTGGCGCCAGTTCGACCTGACTTACTAATACTGCGGGAGATACCGCTTTCTGACTGACGGGTGCGGATGATTGATTGCAACCTGTCAGCCACAGCAAGGTGATAGCTGCAATAGCAATTATTTTTTTCATTTTAATTGATCCAGATAAGAGAAAGCCAAGTAAATAGCAGAGATAAGCTATTGAGACATCAAGTATAGAAAATTGCGGTTGTCGCGTTATTTTTCCTACTTTACCACTCAGTTGATTTTATAAAAATTAGCGTTAAAGAAGCAAACAAGCTTCATTTGCATTTTTGTAATGGTCTAACTGATAAGTTTGCTGATAAAAGTCAATTTAAATACTTGATAAAGTCTGCGGATCTCAATTGAATAGATTGTTTTTAGCTAATTTTTATTGGGCGCTATAGACATAGTGACTGTTGCTGTTAAATATCAAACTAATAACTACAACTTGTTCGATCTTAGGCAGACTTGGGTGCTGGCATAATGGATCGCTTTGAGCGAAAATTCGCCGCTGAAACTTCAGCGCCAGTCTTCGCGGGCTTGGTTGTTGAGAATACGCTTTATCCCCGCCGTAGTTAAAGATGCATGGCATTAGCTTGCTTGCTCCAACCGCTTACTCTTGTAAGCTGATGGCGTTTCGCTAGTTTGCTGCTTACTGGTATCTCCAATTACTTTGGGTATATTTTGAAGCTCTAAATATTATCGGATCCCCATGCAATCCTTGCTTTTATATTGTCGTCCAGGCTTTGAAAGTGCCTGCGCTGCAGAAATTACCGACCTGGCAGCAATGTCGGAAGTTTACGGCTATGCCAAGACTGAACGTGAATCTGGCTTGGTGCTGTTTGATTGTGGCTCACAAGAATCATTGGAGCATTTTGCTAGTCAACTGAGCTTTCAACATGTGGTTTTTTCTCGGCAAATTGTTTTGGTGGCACCTGTATTGGAGTTGTCAGCTGAAGATCGACTGACGCCAATCATGCTGGCAGCAACTGAATTGCCGGTATGTGGCAAGCTATTTATTGAAAGTGCAGATACCAATGAAGGCAAGGCTTTGTCGGCGTTGTGCCGTAAATTTAAGCCGCATTTTGAACGTTCATTGGTCAAGCAGAAACGCTTGCAAGATAAAGAATCATTACCATGGATGCATTTGATCTTTGAATCTGGCACGCGTGCTTGGTTGGGTATTAGCTTGAAAGGCAGGCGCTCTCCTTGGCCAATGGGCATTCGTCGTTTGAAAATGCCGGGTTCTGCACCGAGCCGCTCAACACTTAAGTTGGAAGAAGCTTTTCATTACTTTCTGACTCGCGAGAAATGGCCAGAGTACTTAAAACCAATGACAACCGCAGTCGACCTTGGTGCAGCACCGGGTGGTTGGACTTGGCAATTTGTAGAGCGTGGAATTAAAGTCATTGCAATTGACAATGGGCCGATGGAACACAACCTGATGGGCAGCGGATTAGTTAAGCATATCAGGGCTGATGGCTTTACTTATCGCCCATCAGGCACGGTCGATTGGCTAGTTTGCGATATGGTAGAAAAGCCAGCACGAGTGGTTGAGCGTATGGCGACCTGGTTGGAAAAGGGTTGGAGTCGCCGGGCTATTTTCAACCTAAAATTACCGATGAAGCAACCATGGAGATCGGTAAAACTTTATTTAGAGCAGCTGACAGAGCGATTACCCGATCATTCGATTCGAGCCAAGCAGCTTTACCATGACCGCGAAGAAATTACAGTGTGTATTTTGCCGCTTGAGAATTAAAATATTATTGCTATATCGTCGATAAAAAAGGAGCCTAATTTGGCTCCTTTTTATTTCCAGGGAAGGAATGTATGTCGATGAAGGCAGGAAGCCGGATCGACGATTTCCAGGGAAGGAATGTATGTCGATGAAGGCAGGAAGCCGGATCGACGATTTCCAGGGAAGGAATGTATGTCGATGAAGGCAGGAAGCCGGATCGACGATTTCCAAAGCTGGAATGATTTGCACCCTGTGATTGTTCTGTTACATGCGGCGCTTAACTTCGATAATAGCTCGTTGCAGCATTTTATCTTGATCGGAAACAAAGAACGCTGGGTCGCGCTTGACCATATAATCTGGTTGTATGCCATATCCGGCGTAATCAATTTTATCGCTGTAATTACCGCGCTGAGTTGCCACGGTTAAGCGACCTCCGCCCGGTAGTGGGAATTCTACTTGGCGAGTAGTGGTATCACCGCTCATTTCACCTAGCAACAAAGCATTACGCATTTGATGGACATAACCCAATAGGTTCTCTGCACCACGGCCCATATCGCGGCTGATTAGGAAAATCATCGGTACTGTTTTCTTAATGCCACTTCTATTGGGATATAAATCAGCCCCTTGGCTGCCAGACCAACTTAAACCAATTGGGTGACCATTTGCATCTACATCGGTTGAACGAATGCGCGTTTTCCAGCTTGGGCCGGTTAACTTGGTTCGAGTCAGGTAAGGCAAAATACCGGCAGCCAGCTGATTGCTATTACTTTGATTGAAACGTAAATCGATAATTAGGGCTTTGGATTTACGAATCAGTGACCGAGATTTTTTAATTTGAGATAAGGTTTGGCCAACTTGCTGATTACCTAAGTTGATATAACCAATACCACCTTCAAGTGTACTGGCCTGGTAGTTTTGGTTTTTTTCAATCACGCCACTGGCAGTAACCCATTTTGGCGGATTACTGATGGCATCTCGCTTCATACTGGCAGAGCTTATTCGGCCGCTTTGGGTTAAATATACCACGGTAATTTTTGAACCCGGCTTACCGGTTAGTGCTTGCTCTATTCCTTTTTCCCACATGGAATAAGGAGAAGATGCTGCGATCCTGGGGAAGGTTTGTTCGCGTAGATTCTTATCTAATGCTTGCCCATTAATACCTAACACGATTGACCCTAAAGGGATTTTCTTTGCTAGCTCCTCAGAAATCGCAGTAATTACTGCTTGTTGTAAAGAGTCTTCAATTTTGAGTGGCGGATAATCAGCTAGGCCTTTTGGCATCTCTACATAAGTATTGCTGTTTTTCAGTAAAGCGACGAAAGCTTGTAGTTGTTGGTAATAGGCTAATGTCGATTTGCTGGCGAGTACTTCAGCGACTGATTTTTTATAGGCTTTCTCGTATTCCAGTGTTGGCACTCGGTCAAAGAAAGCGTAGTTATACATCGTTTCTTTGCGAATCAAGTTAAGTCCGTAGAGTTTTTCTTGATCAGTTAGCTGGGCTGGTTCACTAGCTGCATAAGCTAAGTTACATGCCGTAGACAATAAAATCACTGCTAAAGCAGTAGCTATTTTACTGAAAGCACTGGATATTTTTTTGCAAAATACTTTTGCAGAGGAAGCTAATATCTTCATTTTGAGTGTGAATTCCTGTACTGCAGCAGTGACTCGGATCGAAATATTTGAAATATATTTAAAGAGCCTAACGGGAAAAGAGATATGAGCCATTGCGTGCATCAAAGTTATCTAACTTTTTCGTATAAAAAAAAGCTTTGCTGTCACTTATGGCACTCTCTCACTTTTAAATAGTTACGCTGCTACGGTGGTGATTTATGGTGTAAAAAATCAGGCTCAAGAGAGTGACTCAAACAGAATGCTATTCCTAGTAGGCTCAGATAAAATGCAAATTATTCAGATTAATTGAATCAATTGCTGTTTGGAGTGCTTGGAGCTTGCTGGAAGGAAGAGTGGCCGAAGGATATAGCGTGAAGGCTGTCTAAAAAGAGCATAACTAGAATGGCAAGTGCATCGGAGTTTTTATAAGTACCGAGCAAAGCATGAATCCGCCAAATGCAGGCCTGAATCAGGTTTAGTTTAACAGAAGCATGCTCTGCTCGGGTTTTCTAGCTAACGAAGTATGACACTTCGTCAGCAAATTTTAAATTGAATTATGCAAAGTCGTCAGTTGCAATACGATACTTTGGATCTTCAATCACATTTACTTCAACCAATGCGCCAGCGCGATGCAATAAAGTACGGCACTCAGGGCTTAAGTGGCGTAAGTGCAAACGCTTGCCTGCATTTAAATAACGCTCCGCCAGTGAATCAATTGCTTCTAGTCCTGAATGGTCAACCACTCGAGAGTTTCTGAAATCAATAATCACATCTTGCGGATCATTGGCAATATCAAATAGTTGTTTAAAGTGGCTGATAGAACCAAAGAATAGCGGGCCATTCAATTCATAAATCTTGCTGCCATGCTCATCGATATGATCATCGGCATAAACATGTTTAGCGTGTTCCCAAGCGAAGACTAATGCAGAAACAATCACACCGACTACCACAGCAATTGCCAAGTCGGTCGCCACAGTTACCGCAGAAACCAATATGACAACAAATACGTCAGCTTTTGGAACTTTGCCAATAATTCGCAGGCTGGACCACTCGAAAGTACCAATGACCACGATGAACATCACACCTACCAGTGCTGCAATCGGGATCAGCTCGATCAGATCAGGTGCCAGAATAATAAAGCCCAGTAATGCTAAAGCTGCTGTAATGCCCGAAGCGCGTCCGCGACCACCAGAGTTAATATTGATCATACTCTGACCAATCATTGCACAGCCACCCATGCCACCGAACATACCGGTAACAGTGTTTGCCAGGCCTTGGCCGACACATTCACGGTTGCCCTGACCACGGGTTTCGGTCAGTTCATCAATCAAGGTCAGTGTCAGTAAGGACTCAATCAGGCCGATTAATGCCAGAATCACTGCGTAAGGCAGAATGATCGTTAATGTTTTGATGGTCAAAGGAACCAGCGGGTGGCCTTCAGTAAATGCGCCGGCTAAAGGTGCATAGGCTGCGCTGTCCGGGTTAATGCCTTGGCCAAAAGGCCAGTGGAAAGAAGGTAAACCACCATTCAGCTGGGCGATATCACCCACACGTAAAGTATCAAGGTCTAGCCCCATTACAAGCAAACTTAAAGCAACAATCGCAACTAGTGCGGCAGGTATTGCTGTAGTTAATTTTGGCAAGAAATGAATAATAGCCATGGTCAAACCGACCAAGCCGAGCATCATTACCAATGCTTGACCCGATAACCAATTGCCATCAGGAGTTTGGAATTGAGACATTTGAGCCAGGAAGATAACGATTGCCAAGCCATTTACAAAACCAAGCATTACCGGGTGCGGCACCATTCGAATGAATTTGCCCATTTTGAATGCGCCAGCCAGCATTTGCAGAACACCGGTAAGAATCACCGTAGCAAAAAGATATTCAACGCCGTGTTGGCTGACTAAAGCCACCATTACCACGGCCATAGCGCCCGTTGCGCCAGAGATCATACCTGGGCGTCCACCTGCAACTGCGGTGATCAAACCCACCATAAAGGCAGCGTACAATCCAACCAAAGGTTGAACCCCTGCAACAAAGGCAAAGGCAACTGCTTCTGGAACTAGAGCCAGGGCTACCGTCAACCCCGAGAGAACATCATTTTTTAAATTGCCGGCGGCACCGGTGCTCAGTTGGTACATTAATTATTTCCGTTTCAAATGCCCTTCGCAGGAATAATCAACTTCTGTGAAGGCGAAGGGTCGCGTATCCTACAAAATGTCAGTGCTAACTGCAAAGGTATTGTCGGTTTAGCCTGCTTTTCTATTGATATGCATGAAAGTTTCCGTTTTTTTACCGAAGTTATTGTAAATGCGTATCACCTTATTATTGATACTGTAATGAAAACAGATTGAGAGTATGGCTAAAGAAACCTGCCAAGGAATTGTTTGAACCTGTTTTTGGTAACATTTAGTTGAGTTATTCAATGATGCAAAAGTGAACGAGTGAGTTTGACAATTTAATTCATAACAAGTGACTGTTATTGGATAATTGGTTTAGCTGCTGCACAGATACTGTTATCGCAATAGCATTGATTCAAGTCGACCAGAATTTTCAGTACCCGCTATAATCGCCGCCATCTACTCAAGTGATGCCAGCTATAGCCTTTAAAGCTTCAGGATTTTAATGCGTAATCGATCCAAATCTTCCCATGTTTCTAAGTCCAGCACTTCCTATGCTTCAAAGCCCAGTGCAGTTAAGACTTCGAAATCAGTCGATACTGCAGTGAAAGCTAAAGGTCAGCTGCATTCGAGAAGTTTGCATCAGTCAGACTATGACTTTCAGTTGCTATCTAAAGTTTGCCCACAATTGAAGCAGAAGATAGTGACAACGCCCCAAGATAAGCAATCGATTCGCTTCTCTGATCCTTTATCAGTCAAGTTGCTCAACCAGGCATTGTTAAAGGCGCATTATTCAATTGAGTATTGGGATTTGCCAGCTGGCTATCTTTGTCCGCCAATCCCGGGCCGTGTTGACTCAATCCATTATATTGCTGACTTGCTGGCAGATAGCTTGAGCTTGTCTCAAAAACAGTTGTCTGAAAGAAAAGTCACCGGGCTGGATATTGGCTGTGGCGCTAACCTGATTTACCCGTTGCTGGGACAA
Organism: Pelagibaculum spongiae; assembly: GCF_003097315.1. Lineage (NCBI taxonomy): Bacteria > Pseudomonadati > Pseudomonadota > Gammaproteobacteria > Oceanospirillales > Pelagibaculum > Pelagibaculum spongiae. The sequence continues at coordinate 3,032 of NZ_QDDL01000010.1, read as the reverse complement.
AGTGTTTATGGTTGGCATTTTGTTGCGGCTGATATCGAAAAGAAATCTCTGGCAGCAGCTAATTTATTAATTGAGAAGAATCAGCTGCAAAAAAAAATAGAATGTCGCTGGCAGGATAATCCACAAAATATTTTCAAAGGGATTATTCAGCCAGGCGAGATATTTGATTTTTCAATATGTAATCCACCATTCCATTGCTCAGCCGAAGATGCAGCCGCAGGCAGTTTGCGCAAACACACCAATTTGCAAAAAGCTAAACAAAAGCGAGCGGGCAAGCCGCGTTTAAAAGAAACGGTTGTGAATTATCCATCAGGCAAGCAGCAGTTAAACTTTGCTGGCCAGCATAATGAACTGTGGTGCGATGGTGGTGAATCGGCATTTGTTCGGCGGATGATCGAGCAAAGTAAAAGCTATGCAAACCAATGCTACTGGTTCACTTCTTTAGTCGCCAAGAAAGAAAATTTACCGGCGATTAAAAAGGCCTTAGCCAAAGCTGAAGTGAAGCAGCAGAAAATTATCTCAATGAGCCAGGGGCAGAAAATTAGTCGAATGGTGTGTTGGAGTTTTATTGAATAGACAATGTTGTTTTGTATGTTTAGGCTTTGACCCCATTGAAAATTTTTAGGGTTGCGGAAATTTAAAATTATCCCGATCACTGTAGGTTAGAAAAGCCCCAGCGCCTTCTGACGAGCAATACAAAACGTCAGATGGTGCTCCGCTAATCTAACCTACCTGACATAAAATCAAGTGCCGAAAGAGATAGGGCATTTTTTACCTGCTGCGGCATTAATGGATTGAAGTTTTTAATGGTAGGTGTTTTTCGATTTTCTTTGTCTGTTTTCAATCAACTGCTTGATCTCTTGAATCGTATGATATTGCTTGCTTTCTTTGATTAAGCGACCTTCGGTTTTAAGTAAAAGAGAAAGTATATTCCCAGAAAAAACGCTTGTTTCTACGGTATGCTCAGCCCCCAGTTCCAGCAAATACAATATACATTCAAAATTTCCTACTGCATAACAATCAAAAACAACATTTCTCTTATTCCCTCCTTCTGTAACATAGCTGAACACAGCCCCATACTTAAGCAGCAGTTCAGCATTTTTTTTATACCGTAAAAAAAATGCAAGTGTTAAAGCACTTTTAGCGCCATCTACTGAATTGGGGTTTCCTCCATTCTTTAAAACAAGTTCTAACAGCTTTGGCTGATTCACCCGTGACAGGAATGTTACCGCCGCTCCACTATATCCTGCACGCTTCTGATTTGGATTTGCGCCTAACTTCAGCAAAGTCTCAATACTATTATAATTCTCTGCCTTAATAGCCCATATTAACGGCGTTATGCCGTTTTTTCCGACTTTATTAGGGTCAAGCTTTTGCTCCAAAAGCAATGTTTCAATCAGTTGCACATCTCTACGAGCGCTTGCTGCGAGTAGTTCCTGATAGGTTGTATCTGTATACACGGTAGCCACATCTACACCTTCAACTTTTCGTCCATTAGAACAACCAATAAGAAAAACACCCAGCAATAGAAAGAGAATTCTTTTTAATATCATATTAAAACCTGACTACCCACAAATTTTCTCTGGGATTTTCTTGAAATACAGTCAACACCGTGCTTTGTAATTGAAGCACCGTGATTATGTAAGATTGCCTGTAGTGCGATCAGGCTTTAACACCAAAACAACCCCAGCCAGCATTTTTTCCACCTAGAGGTTTGGCATGCTGCAGCAACAAATCTTCAAAGCCGGTGATTTGCTGGTGATCTGGCTCCATTTCAACCCAGACTAAAACTTCAACCGGCTCAGCTGATTCAGGCTCATCTCTCAACATGACTTTCTGGCGTTGTAACAATAGAAACTGGGCGAATTGAGCAGCAGCGTCTTCATCGGAAAAGGCAATTGAAAATTCGATTTCACGCGGCTGCTGCAGTTGATCGCCACTTTGCTGCATCTGCCATAAGGCATCACCGGTTTTATCGCTGGGGAACTGCTGCGGGTTGCGGGTTAGAGGCATTATGCTGCACTGCTGGCTGAAAGAAACATAGCATGCAGTTTGCCATATTTAAGGTAAGTAGGCAGCAGCAAAGTGTCATTGTTAATATTTGTTTGTCTATATCAGTTGTTAGGGAAATAGCTTGTTCCCGAGGCACCGAATCTTATGTTGCATGTAGATTTGATAAGCCTTAGGCATAATCAGACACTTTTGGAACGTATCGCCAGATGTCTGATTTCGCTACGTGCCCCACACGGAAGTGGGAAATGCCGAAAAATGTATGGAACATTTTCGGCCTCATCAAACCTATAATATTCGGAACAATTTTAAATTTCTGAGCCTCTCATCTGACACTTTTCGTTGTTCGTTAAACGGCGCCTTTGGCTTATCAAATCTACCACAGCAAAAATTTATCAAACTCAAAACTACATTAAAAACTGCCAGCTCATAGGTTAGATTAGCGCCAGCACTATCTGACGTTATAGCAACAAATCCAAAATATCAGATGACATTGCGTTTATCTACGGTAATCGGAGTAATTTAAAATTTCTGAGATACTTGATTCGCTATTTGATGTTCAGCACAATTTTATTGTGCTGAATAATGGCTCAGATTTAAAGTGATGTATCGCGATAGGCGCGGGTCTGCTGCTCAAACTCAGGCGATAATTTGGCGATGAGTTCTGAGTCGGCGAGATTGTTGGCTCGTAATGTCATTAATATGATACCTGCATTGGAACGGCTGTGATTGTGGTAATCAAAAATCCGCGCCATCTCTTTATCGAGTGTTCTAACATTTTCATAGAGCTCGCCGTAACGTTGATGAGCGCTTGCATCGGGCTTTCCAATAATCTCTGAATGTTGCTGTAGCGCTTGTTTGCAAAACTCATTAACGGCCTTATCTTTGATTTGTTGTAACCATTCAGCATGTCACACCAACCGATCCAATTTCTCCTGAATAAAGTCCGGCCATTTACCCGCAAATAATAACGACAAAGCTTCCCCAACACCGACCCCATTTTTTTGGCAGGTCGATATATA